>JBBQPO010000080.1:0-21111 GCA_038217285.1 Chthonomonadales bacterium | reverse complement strand
GTGGGCAGATTGGACTGGCGCAGGGTACGGCTGACATGCTCCAGTTCGGCGGCGGCGCGGGCGATTCCATTGCGTGCTCCCACACAGAGCGTATGGCACTCCTCCGGTGTCATTCCGTCGCACAGGGAGTGTTGTATGGCGACACGTTCGCCTTTCACATCCTCTACGACCCCATAAGCTCCTACAAACTTTTGCAGGATCGGATAGTTGCTTCGGGCGCCGCTGCGTACCGCAACCAGGAACGGCTCCAGATCGTCGTTGGCGCTGTGCCTATGCAATCGCTCGATCAGCTCTTCCGTGTAGACTTCCCACATTTCGGCGTTTGCCGGTGGGTAGAAAGGCACGACCGTCGTGGAGTAAGGGGTGCAGTATGTCCAGATTTCGGCACTCGGGTTCTGCGGCGGATCGGGCCGCGCGAAGCCCGCGCCTAGGAAGGGACTGAGGGAGAGCCCGGACCGCTTTGCTCTCTGGAATCCGCGTCGCGTCAGGCGGTCCATAGCGGCGATAGTGGCTTCCGCTCCCTGCGTGGTCAGCACCTCTTGCGCCAGCGTGAGCAGGCCGGCGCGATTCAGCGAACTGTCCGGCAAGGGGGAGGCTGTACCGGCGAGTTGCCGGATCTCCTCGCGGCCTTCTGCGGTACGGGCCAGCAGTGCCAGTCCGGCACGCGCAGAGTGCAGAGGCAGGAAATTTCCCAATAGTTCCGGTTCACGGTGCAGATGCCCGGCCAGCGTGAGTTTCTCTCCCGCCTCCCGCTGAGCTTCCTCGGTGATCGGCAGAAAAATCGACAGAATGTCGCCGTCGAAATCCGCGTTGAGGGAGTGGTTGGCCAGCGGATGCAGGCGAATGACCTGTCCGGCGCACCGCAACGGATGAAATGCCAGGAAGCCGGTGGGCTCGATGACAGGAGAACGCTGTACAAGCACCCAGGAGCGCGCCATCAGAGCATCGAGTTGCCGCACAGTCGCCTCTGTCCGGGGCACCAGGGCAGCCTCCCCCAGTTCCTGTGCCAGCAGGGGCTCGAACAGGGTCCAGGCCATCTCCTCCGGAATTCCGACCTGATCGTAGCGCAGATCGCCGGGCGTTGCGACCGCCCGCCCGTTAAACATCGGACGCGCCTGCAAGCGGAGTTGCAATGCGGGAACGAGCGCATTGAGATAGCGCTGAGCGGCAGTCTCCAGTTCCCAAAACGCTCCGGCGCGCAGCGTCTCAGGCGCTCCCATATTCAGGAGTCGGGACATTCGGGCATTGGCCTCCGTCAGTGCGCGAAACTGCGGAAGCGCCGCCGAAGAGACGCCGACCTCCGTCAGGGTTCGCTCCGGCAGCCAGGGATGCGGGATCGGCTGCGCCAGCGTCAGGATCTCCTCGGTAGGAGCGACAAAGGCGAAGGTCAACCCCTCCGGTCCTTTCTCCGCCTGAATACCGGCCGCTGCCAGACGGCGTATCAGCTCCGCACATCGTGGCGAAGGCATGGGGAAGGTGAGCGGCGTGCCGATTCGCACACGCTCGGCCAGCGTCGCGGCATCGCAGGCTTCGGAGGCGCGGAGATAGAAATGCTCGCGCAGATTGGCGGTTGCTCCCGTGTTGCGCAGCGCATAGTATTCCAGTTCTCCCTGTCGCTGACAGCCCTCCGGCAGCGTCGAGGCGAAATAGCCCTGCGCGGCAGTGTGGATCAGACGCCCCCAGTAGACCACGCCGACCGTCGCCCGGCGCTCCAGCGGCGCTCCGTCCTTGCCTTCCGTCACTTGTTCCATACCGTCCTCGGGCAGTCCGGCCCGCCTCAGGCGCTCTCTCAACTCCGCTTCTGAAGGGGCGGCGAAAGGCGGCATGATCGCGGGAACGCCTTCCTTCTGGGCGATGCGTCCCATCAGCGCCTCGCGCACCTGCCCGAAATTCATCCGCGAATAGAGCCCCATGCAGTCGTAGACCAGATCCACGCAGGTGCCGTCCGACAGATGCGGCATCTCGGCGTCGGGCAGGATGCGGCTGACCACTCCCTTCGCGCCGTGCCGATTCCCCAGCTTATCGCCCACCTGAATCGGCTTCGGCGTGGAGAGGCGTTGCGCGCAGGTCTCGCTCAAGGCGATCGCATCCTCGAAGCTGTCCAGCCCCCACGGAACGTAAGCTGTGACCAGATTGTGTCCCGACCAGAAGTTCGGATCGTCGGGCTCGTTGCCCGTGCCTACCAGGGCACGCTCCGGATCGGCTGGGGTGACCCACTGCCGCAGCATGTTCGCGCCCATGAGCGCACGGCAGGGCTCGTTATGTTCCAGGAAGGGGATGAGCGAGGCGCAGAGTCCGAGCATCATCTCGGGACGGGTATCGACGATCTCCAGGCGGCCCTCCCGAATCGTTGCACCGCGCGCCACCACCAGCACACGACCGATGTTCGGCCCTTCCGGAGTCTCGATGGGGCAGGCGCGTCCATAGTGACCGGGCGTAAACATTTTTTCGCGACTCGGCAGCGAGAGCCTGCGCAGATGCGTCTTGCGGCTGAGGAGATTGGTCGTGTCAAGGGCCTGCGCGGTACGCTCGATATAGCCGCGTATCCAGCCGTCGAGCGGCAGCCAGAGCCGGGCCAGCGCCTCATCCCAGGGCAGCTCGTCCGGCGCTTCCCCGAGGCGGGAGGTGATGTCTGCCAGGAGTTGTTCGCCCACGCAATGGATCTCCGCCTGATCGAGTTCATCGCAGGAAGCGGTCGGCAGCACGACATAGGGCCTCTCATTGCGCCAGAAAACGCCTTCCGCATCGGGTCGTGGCAGTTCACCAAAACCCAGGTTTACCTCGTGCCCACTCGTTCCCAGGGCCAGGTCGATCCCGCAACTTGTCTCGAACGTGAAAGTGACGCGATAGCCGCTTAACGGCAGACGCGTGGCCAGCAGTTGCGGCAGCTTCTCCTGGATAAAGAGGTCAAACGAAGCCCTGTGCCAGGGCGCAGACATGTCCATTTTATGTCTCCTTCGATAAGCAGCCTCTCCCATGAGGCGATCAATCCTCGTCCCATTCGCGGGCGAGGCGTTTGCGGATGTAGTGGAGGCGGGAGCGGACGGTTCCGGGCGGGACGCCCAGCGATTCGGCGACATCGCGTATCTCCATCTCGGCGTCGAAGACCATGCGGAACACCTCGCGCTTCTCGCGCGGCAACTCTTCGACCAGATGCTGCAACTGACGGCGACGCTCACCCTGCTCCAGCGCGCGCTCTGGGCCGGCGTTGGCGCGGTCGATCATCCAGTCGGGGATACGCGGCACGCTCTCTTCGTCCGGGCCATCGGAGGGCAGTTCCAGGGGACACTCCCGACGGCGGCGCACGGTGCGGAGATAGTTGAGGGCCAGGTTGGTGGCGATGCGGAACAGCCAGACACGGAAGGGGCCATGGCCGTTCCACTGTTCGCCGCGCGTCCAGACCCGCAGAAAGACCTCCTGAGTCAGGTCTTCCGCCGTGTTGGGATCGCGCACCGTCCGCAGGAGATGCCCGCGAACGCTCTCCTGGTACCGCGTCAGGAGCGTCTCGAACGCCTCGGCATCCCGTTCGCCGATCCTGCCCAGCAGATATTCGTCTGATTGCGCTTCTGCCATCCTCTGCTCTCGCCTCCTACTACCAGAGACACCGCCCGAGAGAGCGCCGTTCAACCGGGGATAGATTTATTTGACTTTATAGCTTCTTTGACACGTCGCCTAATTCACTGCCATCTACCTCGTGCAGGTCGTCTGCCTCCGTCACGGGCCACTCCCAATCCCGGTTGCGGAACGTCTTGGTGAGCCAGCGCGTGAGATCATCCACATAGGTGTGCATGATGGGAATGTCCAGAAGACTTAAGACAGTCCCCACAAGCAATCCCCCTACCACGGTCGTCGCAAGCGGCTGATAGGCGTCCAGCCCTGTCTTGGGCGCAAGAGCAACGGGGAGCATCGTGATGATCGTAATCCCTGTCGTCATCAGGATCGGACGCAGCCTATCCGGACACGCCTTTATCACGGCCTCATCTCGCGGTACGCCCCGGTCCCGGTACTTCATGATCAGGTCGATCATCAGCACCGCGGTCGTGATATCCATGCCGGTCAGCACGATAATGCCTAGAATAGAGACTGTTGAAAACGATTGGTGCGCCAGCCACAGCGCGGTAAAGACGCCCGCAAGCTCGAGCGGCAGGGAGGCAATCATCTGCAGCGGTTGCAGGAAGCCCCGGAACTGCACCACGAGGACGAGGTACATGAGCGCGAGCGCCAGCGTCAGGCCGCTGATCATGCGACGGAAGGAGTCCATCATTTCCGTCATGTCGCCGCGCATCTCCATGCCGTAGCCGGGCGGAAAGTTTATCGGTTGGATACCTAACTTCTTATTACCGGCATAGATGTTGGCAACGAGGTTCATCACCACATCCATCGTCGGGAGCGCCTCTGTACGGTAGTAGCCCGTAATGCCGATCACCCGCTTCAAACCGTCGTGCTCGATGACGGTTGGGGCATTGCCGTCTTCGATAGTCGCGACCGACTTGAGCAGAATTTGCCGTCCGTCCGGGGTTGTCAGATACAGGTTCTCCAGACTCTGCGCGTTCGCCCGGTCCTTCTGCTCGTAGCGCACCTGGATGGTATCCTGCCTCAGGTTGGGCAACCGATAAAACTCGTTTGTCAGCCCCCCGCTTAGTGCATAGTAGGCCTGCTGCGAAATGCTCTCCGGCGAGAGCCCGACCTCCTGCGCCCGCTGCGGATCGACTTTGATCTGATAATCCGGCAGTCCTATCGTCCAGGTCGTTCCGGGTTGGAAGATCTCCGGCATCTTCCTGGCGACCCCGAGCGCCTCCTCGCCCAGCTTGTCGAGTTCCTTTAAGTCCGGGCCAAAGATATTGACATGGACAGGGGCGGCAGAGGTTGCCATGACGTCGCTGCCCATCTCCTTGATCTGCAGGCGCCGAATGCCGGGGATGGTGTGTAGGGCCTCCTTTTGGACCGCGTCGATAATAGTAAAAATCGTGCGCTTGCGGCTATCCTTGTCGCTGAAGGTCAGCATCATGGAGGCCCCGTTTACCTGGGGCATCTGGTAGCCGGTGTAGAATGGGGTCCAGCTCTCAAACATGGTCTCGGCGCCTATTTCGATACTTGCTTTCTCCACCTCCGGGTACTTCTGCAGGATACGCTCAAGCTGCCCGACCGCCCGTTCTGTTTCGGCATAGGAGGTGCCGGGAGCCATCTCCAAAAGACCATTGGCCTGACCGACATCGGCGAGCGGCATCATCTCACTGCCGATGAAGTAGTAGAAGGTAAACCCGACGATGAGGGTTAAGAAGACGCGGACCATGTTTGCGAATCGGTGCTTCAGCATCCAGCGAAGCAGGCGCCCGTAACCACCGTCCAGTCGGTCTAAGAACCGCTGGAACGGGTCGAGCACGACGTAGAGCCACTTGATAATGGGATGCTTTCGGTCTGTCTCCCGCGCGCTTTCCGGCCGCAAAAGGTTCGCGCAGAGCAGGGCGGTCAACGTAAAGGAGACCAGCATCGAGGCCAGCAGGCCGAAGATCAGCGGCCACACCAGCTCTTTGAACATGATCTGCGTGATCCCCCCTGAAAAGAGCAGCGGTGAGAGGGCAAGCACGATCATGATCGTCGAGGCGATTACCGCCAGGCGTACTTCCGCAATGCCGTCGATGGTCGCGGTCTTCGGGTCCTTCCCCATCCGCAGATGACGCTCCACCGCGTGAATGTCGATAATGCTGTCATCGACAAGCCGACCGATAGCGAGGAGCAGGCCGATGAGGGTGCCGCTGTTGAAAGTCATGCCGAATGGCACCATCATCATCACGGCGATCGCAAGGGATGTGGGAAGCGCGATCATCGCGATGAGCGTTCCCCGCCACTCTCCCAAGAAGAACAAGATGGCGATGCCCGTGAGAAGGACGGCGGTCAGAAGCTCTTCCCACACGTTGTGAAAGAGAATGTTCACGAAGTGGGCGTTGTCGTAGGAGACGTCGAAGTGCAGGCCAGGATTCTCGTCTTCGAGCTGGTTGATGACCTTCATGACGGCGGGAACCACGGTCGCCGAACTGGCCCCCGGATCCTGGATGACCGACACTTCGATGGAGGGAATAACCTCGCCTTTCGTACCCGGCTCGTGCTTAAGGTAGTGATAGCCGCTTCGGCGCTCGAAGTGCGTATCCACGACTCGCGCCACATCGCGCACATAGATCACGCGCGGCGAACGCAACGCACCGACCGGCGCGGAGGGCGTAGGCGCGGCACCGGGCGCCTCTCCACCTCCCATGCCGCCCCCGCCACCGCCCGCAGGCGCTCCGCCGGAAGGTGATGACCCGGACGCGGAAGCGTCGCTGCCGACGCTCGTAATCGGATAGCCCAGGATATCTTCCGCACTCAGGGCGCGCGTATCGACGCGCACGATTCCCTCCTGCGCGCCACTCGTCAGCGTACCTGCCGGACGGCTGACGTTGTAGCGATCAATGGCGTTTTTGACGTCTAAAATAGAGAGCCGGTAGGCGGCCAGTTTCTCGCGGTCCACAACCACCTGCATCTGCCGCCGATAGCCGCCAAAGGGCACGACGGAGTAGACGTCCGGAACTTCCTTTATGCGGTTCACGACCGTGTTATCGGCGAACTCGCGCGCCCGCACCGCGTCCCAGCCCGCTTTCGGATCCCCGCGCAGACTCAATGTGAGAATGGGCAGATTGAGCGGATCGATCGGCACGACCCAGGAGGGTTTTAGGTTCGCACCCGTCGCGGGCAGGTTGGACTGCGTGACGTTCATGAGCGCCTGAATATCCACAATCGCGCGCTGCATATTGGTGCCGTAGGGGAACTGAAGCGTCACGATCGAGAACCCGTTTTGCGAGTTCGAGCGAATATAGCGCAGCCCTTTGACGTTGATCAACTGCTCTTCGATGGGCTTGCTGACGTAGATCTCCATCTCCTGGGCGGAGAGCCCCGGCATCATGGTGACGACCCCGATCATAGGACTTTCCACATAGGGCGCGAATCGACGCGGCATGGTGTGGCTGATGGTCATCCAGGCCAGGCCCATCATCGCCACGTAGAAGGCGATCACCGCATAAGGATGCTCGATGGACCATTTATGGATTAAGTGAAGCGCGTTCATGCGGTGCCCCGGCGGCGGCGTAGCGGGCGCATTCTTATGGGACGGTATCTGGCTCACCTCGCGCCTCCGTTCATTCCGGGCATTCCCTGCAGGGAGCCCCTGTTCGGGCTCGGCGTATTGGACATGCCTGGCATATTCGGCATGGCGCCTCCTCCAGATGCTTCCGGCGCGCTGACGGGAGAGACCGTGTCTCCGTCTTTGAGGTAGTCCTGGCCCGCGACCACGACCTGCTGCCCCGCCTTCAGGCCCGAGACGATCTCGGTGCCGGTTGCATCGGTCAGGCCCGTCTGCACCACTATCTCCTGCACCGTGTACTGCTTCTCCTGGCCGGCGACAGGCTCCGCAACCCAGACATAGGCCGCGGTCTTTGTGGAGATGACGCCGCCGGAAGGAGGCGTATGGTGGCGAATGGCGCGGGTCGGAATGCGCAGCGCGTTCGCGTCTCGTCCTGTCAGGAGGTCCATCGCAAGGTACTGGCCGGGCAGTAAGCGACCGTCTTGATTGGGGACAATGGCTTCAACGACGCCGGTACGCGAAGTCGGATCGACAGAAGGCGCGATCGAGCTGATGCGCGCTGGAAGGAATTTTCCCGAAGCGCCCTGGCTGTGTATCAGCACCGAGCCTCCCACCCGGACCCGCGCCAGGTCGTTTTCGGCGACGTTCGCCTGTAAGCGGATCGGAGAGATCTGGGCGATTTTCAGGATGGTCTGGCCCGGGTTCACGAGTACGCCGGGGCTGATCACCCGCTGCGTGACGACGCCGTCCGTCTCCGAGCGAATTTCGCTGTAGCCGCGTGTGGCCGCCGCCCCGGCGAGACCGGCACGCGCCTGTGCAACGCCTGCCTGCGCCTGCTTGATCTTCTGCCGGGCGGCAATCGCGGCCGCCTCTTCGGAATGGACATGCGCGTGATACGCGGTCAGGTCCGATAGGGCCTGCGTGAGCTTTGCCTGTGCCGACGTGATCATTGAATCGGTTTTGTGGACGCCTGAGACAGCGGCTGCGACCTGCGCCTGCGTCTGGTCTATCCGCGCCTGTGACTGCCGCACTTTGGCGTCGGCATTTTCCGCCTGCGCCGTTTCGCGCTGAAACTCGTCACGTGTCACGGCTCCGGCTGCGAGCAGAGATTTTTCGCGGTCGATCTCCTGTCGCCAGTACCGCTGATCGGCCTGCGCCGCTTGAAGTTGGGCGTTCGCATCCCCGACCATGGTTTGAGCCGCCGTAAGATTTGCCTGGGCGCTTGTGCGCTCGTCCTGCGCAGTCGTGATGTCCGCGCGCGCCGAGTCGACGGCTCCGGTCTTCATGCCGACTTCGGCTTCGGCCTGCCACACCAGGGAGAGAGCCTGCTCGTAATCCTTCTCTGCGACGGCGGTTCCCTCCTGCGCCATGATCACGCCCGCCTGCTGACTGGCGACCTGAGGGGCGCTCTGCGAGGTATCGAGACGGGCCACGATCTGTCCCCGTCTCACCCGGTCTCCGACATAGAGCGGCATAGAGACAAGGACTCCGGTGATGCGGGGCGAGACGTCCTGCTCCACATACCCCACGGCCTGCCCCGTATAGCGCACCGTGCTCTGAAGCGGACCTTCCGTCACCGTGGCCAACTCTACGGGGGCCGTGCCCTGAGGCGCAGGAAGATTCATCTCCATGGACTGCGCTTCCATAGGCGTCATCGCTCCCGGCCGGCGGAAGTGACTCACGGCGTAGTAGGCTCCTGCCAGGAACAGTGCCATCAGTAACATTTCAACGAGTACGGTGCGGTTGAAGACTCCCTTGAAGTGGAGTTTTTGCCCGCTTTGCCGCATCCGCTGGAGCACAAAGGCGATCAGCAGCACGCCGCCGATCCAGGGCAAGAGCGGAAGCAGGCGAAACCCGCGGCCGCTTGTAGGGGCGGAAGACGCTGAAGCGCCGGAGGCAGCGCCTGAACCGGACAGCGGTCCCGTGCTCTGCCCTGTGGTCAAGGAGAGTGTCGCTGTCGCTGTGCCTGCGGTGCCTTCGATCCGTATCGTCGCCTCGTACCCGCCCTCCATCGCGAACTGCGCCGGGGCGGCATAGACGCCGGGCTGACCAGGCTGGGCTGCGGCGGGCTGCTCGCGCTCGCCCATGTTCATGCCCGGCATCTTCGCCAGAGCCATGATCCTGGCCCCTTCGACGGGTTTGCCGGAGGCGTCCGTAATCTTGAGCAGCAGCTTCCCCTTGCCCACGACGATCACATCCGGACTGGTCGCCAGCTCGATGCGATAGGGTCCGGCCTCGGTCGTGGGCCCGGCAAGCGCAGTAATCGGCGCGATCAGCGCCAAACAGAGTGCGCAGAGTAAGCGTACGAGAAGGGCAATAATTCGTACATTCATCGCTTGTCCATGTTCCTTAAGAAAGGCTTGCATCCTATGATTCACTCTGGCCTCCCCACAGCGCGCTGAAGCCGAGCGACGGCGAGCGCGTGATCGTAGAGCGCCTGCGCCACACTGCCCCGCGCCTGGACGACAGCGGCGAGCGCATCGAGCTGTTCGACCAGGATCCCCTTCTGGTTTTGCACCCGCAGCGCGGTGACGTCATAAGAAGCCTGTGCCGACTGGAGCCCAGTCTGTGCGCTGCGGTAGTTCTCGGCCGCCGTCCCGACATCCAGCCAAGCCTGCGTTACCTCGTTCGCTATCCGGAGCTCCAGGTCGCGCCGCTCGGCGTCGGCACGCTCCGCATGCGCACGGGCCAGGGCCGTTTCGGCTCT
The DNA here is from genome assembly GCA_038217285.1 of Chthonomonadales bacterium. Lineage (GTDB taxonomy): Bacteria > Armatimonadota > Chthonomonadetes > Chthonomonadales > Chthonomonadaceae > JANXLO01. Next base: position 11,290 of record JBBQPO010000080.1, on the reverse strand, counting down.
GCGCTGGCCGCCGTCCAGAAGCGGCAGACTGATGACGATACCGACGGTATAGCCTTCACGGGTACCAAGGGGATGCGAGGTAAACCCGTCCGCCATAGCCATCCCGGCCACCTGCGGCCCCTGCGAGCCGCGCACGGACCGTGTCTGCGCCTCTGCCGCTTGCACGCGGGAGCGGGAGGCAAGCAGCTCCGGACGCGTCTGCGCGGCGTCCGCAAGCTGCTTTGCGAGGTCTCCGGAGGGGGGCGCAAAGGTAAGGGCGTCGGCGAGCGTGATGTCGGAGCCGAGCTGAACACCCATCGCAGCCTTGAGATCAAGAAGGGCTTTGGCCTGATTGTTACGGGCGGTCGTCAGCGCGCGGTCTGCGTCTGCGCGCTCAGCCTCCACCCGGCGTACGGACGCTTCCAGTCCTTTCCCTGCGGTAAAGAGCGCCTGAGCGTTTCGGACAAGTTCGATATCGGCGTCGACACGCGACTGAGCCACCTTGATGACCTCGCCGGTCAGCAGAGCGCGGTAGTACGCCTCTTTGATGCGCAGACCCGTATCCGCCTGAACGCCACCGACATCCTGAGTCACCGCGCGTTCCCGCAGGGAGGCGGCGCGCACCAGGTTGCTCAAGCGCCCGCTGGTGTAGAGCGGAGCCATAAGGGTCACGTTTTGATCGGCAAACCCTTGCGAGGGGACGTTGAGGTAGTTTGTCGGCGCGACACTCGGCGCGGTGTTTAAGATGTTGCTGAAATCCCCGTAGGACAGATAGGTGTTGGCGGAAACCTGGGGCCGGGTCTGGCTTTTGGCAACACGCGTCTCCGCTGCCGCCGCCGCCACATCCGCGCGGGCGGCCCGTAGCATCAGGTTCTCGCGTAAGCCGGTTTGCACGGCCCGCGCAACCGAGAGTGGCCCCGCTAATTTGGGTTGGTCCGCTCCGAGCGTCTGCGCGTGAGCGAGAAGAAGCGAATGGCTGCCAAGGAGGGCTACAAAGAGCGTAATACTCCCGAGCCTGCGTATCGGTCGGTGTATGGTCACTCTTTTCTCCTTGCGGCCTCGGTAAGGCTCTCCATCTTTCGTTGTTGCTCCGGCGATAGAATGGCGTACCCTTGTACCCAATAGGCCGTCCGTCGAGAGTCGTACTGTGCGGAGAGCGTAGAGTAGTCGCCAAGGCGCTGCATCATCTGCGTAGCGGAAGCGGCTCGCTCCGGAGTGGCGTGTGCAGCAACGGCGCGAGCGTTGGTAGAGGCCCGATCCATCTCTGCCTCGATCTGCGCTTTTTCGCGCTCCCAGGCCGTAGCCAGAGCAGCCAGACAAGTGCGCTGCGCAGCGGTCAGGTGAAGAAGCGAAGCACTCTTTGAAAGCAGACTTACCTCGGGCTTCCAGAGCCGGGGTGGCACTCCCTGCTTTGGCGTCGTAGGCGCACTCACGCGGCGCAGATGTCCGTGCGCATCGGCCTCCCAGACAATACTTCCTGTGCCTGGATCCGTAGGCATCTTGTTGAACCACTGCCCCGAAGCCAGGATTGCCCCTGCAACGATAAGGGCAAGGAGCAAGCCTGGCCCCACGCGAAACCACCGCTTCTTTGTTCCTAGTCGATTATGTGACTGCACGATGCTTCTCCTTGCGCTGCCAGAAAACGATTAGCGTTCGCTAGCAGCACATAGGTATCGGGTCGCTTGTTGGACCGGATGATAAAGTCATTCAGACGTTTCATGGGAATTATCTCCTCTGATGTGCCTCTACTGAGACGCAACAATGCGCCGCAGGCGTGCTCAAAAACGTGCCGAGGGGCTAACGTTTAGCGAACACGAGCGGTGAAGTCATCACAGGCAGATGGGTGGGGCGCGTCCGAAATTAGGACGCAAGAAGCGTTGTGGATAAAAGGGGAGAAGGGGAGAAAAAACAACATCCGTGCTGATCCGAACGAATGGAGGAGTGAAAAGCGCGGGCGGCGGCATCGCAAGAAGCGGGACATAGATCTCAACGCCGTTTTTCAGGGAAGAGGCAGGTTGCTCTGCAACCCGCAGGACACACGGCAATGACGTACAGTGCACCGTGCGGTTTTTCTGTGAAAGCGCAGCTATGTGTGCGGTACACATAGAGCAATGAACACTCATCTTAAGCATGCAGGTGTTATGATCGCTCGGGACAGCACGAAGCATCGGGCAGTTCAGCGGACAGCGCGTACCGTCCAAACATTGCCACGAGGCATGGGAGGGGAGCGTCAACACGACAAGGGCCATCGCGAGAAGCAAGCCTATCCATCTGCGGTTGTACTTGAGAGAACATTTCATCACAACCTATACTATGCCTATGCCCATCGAAAAGTTCCAGGCGAAGTACATTGGGCTATGAAGTCAAATTTTGACTTCATAGCCTATAATGGTAGCAGGGATCGTACAACGATGCGATGGCGGAAGCGACGCATTTCGAAGGAGAAGTGAGCTATGACCTGGAGAAAACTCGGAGCGGTGGGTGTGATCGGGTGGGGACTGACCGCGATAGGAAGCGGCGCGGCGCGGGCACAGGGAACGCCGGTCCCCATAACGATCGATGCGAAGGCCAACCGGCATCCGATCAGTCCGCTGATCTACGGCGTCGCCTATGCCGATGACGCCGCGCTGAACGATCTCAATATCCCGCTGCATCGCAACGGCGGCAACAACACGACGCGCTACAACTGGCAACTGAACGCCGACAACCGTGCCAACGACTACTATTTCGAGAGCATCGCGGAGCCCAGTGCGACGCCGGGCGAGCGCGGCGACACCTTTATGGCCCGCAGCAAAGCTGCCGGTGCGCAGACGATGCTCACCATCCCCATGATCGACTGGGTGGCGAAGGTCGGGCCCAATCGCGGCAAGCTCGCCGGTTTCTCCATCGCGAAGTACGGCGCGCAGACCGGCAGCGACTCGCAGTGGTTCCCCGACGCCGGCAATGGCACCCTGAAAAGCACGGGGAAGCCTGTCACCGGCAACGATCCCACCGACGCCAACGTGCCCAACAGCGCGGCGTTCCAGCAGGCATGGGTGAAACATCTCGTGGCAAAATGGGGATCGGCTGCCACTGGGGGCGTGAAATACTATCTTCTCGACAACGAACCGGCCCTCTGGAACAGCACGCATCGCGATGTGCAGCCGGTCGGTCTCAAACTGGACGCGCTGCGCAGCAAGTCGCTCGACTATGCGGCGAAGATCAAAGCGGTCGATCCGACGGCGCTCGTCGTGGGGCCGGAAGAGTGGGGCTGGACCGGCTACCTCTACAGCGGCTACGACTCGCAGTGGGGCAACGATCACAAGGACTGGAGCCATTTGCCCGACCGCGCCGCACACGGCAATGTGGACGCCATGCCCTGGCTGCTCGACCAGTTCCGCCAGGAGGGCGTCCGCACCGGCAAACGTCTACTCGATGTCTTCAGCCTGCACTACTACCCGCAGGGCGGCGAGTTCAACAACGGGACCGACAGCGCTATGCAACTCCGTCGTAACCGCTCGACCCGCTCCCTCTGGGACCCCAACTATACCGACGAAAGCTGGATCAACAGCAAGGTCGCCCTGATTCCGCGCATGAAGAACTGGGTTGCCACGTCTTATCCTGGAACGCGCACCGGCATCACCGAATACAACTGGGGGGCGGAGAGCCATATCAACGGCGCGACCGCGCAGGCCGACATTCTGGGGATCTTCGGTCGGGAGGGTCTCGATATGGCGACCCGCTGGACGACCCCGAAATCCGACACCCCGACCTACAAGGCAATGAAGCTCTACCGCAACTACGACGGGAAGAAGTCGGGCTTCGGGGAGACGAGCGTTCAGGCCGTCGCCCCCAACTCGGACAGCCTGGCCGCGTTCGCGGGGCAGCGCACCACCGACGGAGCGCTGACCGTCATGCTCATCAACAAATCGCTGGACAGCCCGGCGCTCCCTGCACTCTCGCTCGCCAACTTCGTGCCGAAAGGCGCGATTCAGGTCTGGCAGCTCACCTCCGCCAATACCATCGTCCGGCAGAAAGATCTGTCAGCCTCTGGCAACACGGTGCGTCTGGCAGTTCCCGCGCAGAGCGTGACCCTGCTCATTCTGCCCGCGAAGTAGAGAGCAGACGGTCGGCGGCGCGGACGGCCTCGAAGAAAGCGCGCAGCCGGGCCGGATCTTTGCGGCCCGGTTCGGCCTCGACGCCACTGGACACATCGACCGCATAAGGCCGCACCACCCTGACTGCCTCCGCAACATTCTCCGGTGTCAATCCTCCTGACAGAATCAAAGGCAGATCGAACCGCGCTTTCGCCGCCAGCGCCAGTTCCCAGTTGAACGTCTCCCCCGAACCGCCCATCTTATCTTTGTGGTACGTATCGAGATGAATCGCCTGCGGACGCCGCCTCCGCAGAGCCTCCTCAATCAACTCCAGACTGCCCGCATCCTTGATCCGAAACGACTGCACCATGCGCTTACCGGGAACGTGCGGAAAGTCCAGACTGTAGAACTGCACGGCGCCCAGGCTGTCGAGCAGCCCGACCGGCAACGTCTCTGCCGTCGTGCATACCGCCGTCCGCGTCACAAAAGGCGGCACCGCGCGCAGCATCTCTTCCACTCCCTCCCGCTCCCCTACAAATCGCGGCGTCTGCGGCACAAAAATAAAGCCGAGCGCATCCGCCCCTAGCTCTACCGCCGTCAGCGCATCCTCCCAATTCGTAATCCCACAAATTTTAATGCGTGTTACATTTGACATGAATAGGTTCGTTCCCGTGCAGGTTCTCGGCGGTTCGGTTCGTCCCTCCGAAGCCGCTTGATAACAAGGATGCTATTCCACGTAGAATGGCTCCCTTTAGTGTACCACGACGGCACTCGGTGTAGAGGCAGGCCATCGAAGATGGCTATTACCAGACCAACATCCCTTGACCACTCCCAGGGCGTTAGGGCGTCGAGGCAAGGCGGGTGGGAGGAGTGGTGGCACGGCGTTTGATGTCGGTGAGGCCCACGAGGACGACGTAGCGAAGGCGGAACTCGGGGGCGGGATTGGCGGCGTTGGTGCGGCGGGTCGCGCCGGGCAGATTCTCGCCCATGAGGTCGCGGGTTTCGCGGTGGCGGGCGGCGATCTCGGCAGGCAGCGTCTCCAGGTCGATGTCCACGGCGGCTTGAGCGGTGTCGCCGGTACCGTAGAGCTTTAAGACCGTGCCGGTCAGGTTGCGGTAGTGGTTGTAGAAGAGTTGGGATTTGGTGTCGGCGGCGGTCGGGACACGATCTACGATCTGCGCGCAGTCGCCCTCTTTCCAGCGAATCATCAGGGTTGCCTCCAAAGCGAAGTAGACGCAATAGTGTACTATTACGTCTACCATTATACCCCGTTTCACGTCTCCTGTCCAGTCAAACAAGGATGTCCCCCACAAACTTCCTCTTTCCTGGCTTCCTTTTTTTCTGCGAAATAGGACTGCGCTCCGCGCGGATCCCAAATCCCCTCACGGGGATTTTCTGCTCTGCATCCGCCTCTCTCTTCTGCTTTCCTAACCTATGCAGGGGAGACCTGGATCTCTCCGTTTTCGATGCGGGCGATCTCCGGGTTACGGGCACCGGGTGTCGGGCTGGAGTCCTCGGGCGACCGGGCGATCTTGCCCGCGATCCGTATCTGCTGCGGCCGCATATTCCCGGCGACGATACGCGCCTTCTCACTGCCCCGACTGCCGGCGTGCGCCAGCCCGCGCAGTGTGCCAAACACCAGAATATCGCCCTCCGCGATCACCTCCGCGCCCGCATTCACATCCCCGCCGACGATCACCGTGCCCGGATGGTCGATGCGCTGCCCCGAGCGCACCGTATTCGGCAGATAGAGCGCATTGCTGCCGGGAATCGCTTCCGGCGCTGCGATCGGCGCGCTGGTGCCCGGCAGCATCGAGTAGACGTTCAGCGCCAGCCGACGGGCCGACTCCTGCGTCAGCATCTCCGTCGAGATGACCGATACCGTCAGCAGGCTATAGTCCACGCGCAGCCGCTCGATCAGCTCCGCCAGCGGCTCGAACGTCACCGACCGCACCCCCATGTCGAGCGTCAGTTGCGCCCCATGCGCCGAGGCTTTTACCTTCGCTTCGTCCAAAACGGCCTCGACCTGCGCCAGCATTTCGTCCCAACTGTCCTCTGCGGGCAGTGTCAGCAGTAGCTCTTTCAGCAGTCCGTTACGCCAGCTCTTCAACTCGACCATCACCACTCCATTCTTCCGACCGCCCCTTTGCACACTTTCCGGAGCGCTTGCATGTCAGCGGGCAATTTCGTCGAGCAGACGCCTGTTTCCTGCGTCAGCGGTGTTGCGGCGTTTTCAGGTCCGCAAGGATCTGGAGTACGCGCTCCATCGTCTCCCCATACTCCGGCTGATCTTTGGCGATGCGGAGATAGGTTTCGAAAGCGGTAACCGCCTCCTCAGGCTGTTGGTTGGCGAGAAGCGCCTGACCAAGGTTGTAGTAGCCGTAGGCGAAACCCGGTTTCACCTCGGTGGCACGGCGATACTCGTCGATCGCGTCGAGGCGTTTGCCCTGCTCCAGCAGAATGTTGCCCAGATTGTTGTGAACGACAACGCTGTCCGGAACCAGACTCGCCGCCTGGCGCGCTTCGGTCGCCGCCGGCTCCAGTTTTCCCTGCTTCAGCAGCACACTGCTCAGGTTCAGATGCGCGACCGCCAGGGTGGGCAGGATGCGCGTGGCGTTGTGGTATTCGATGATCGCCTCTTCCAGTTTTCCCGCCGCGTAGAGCGCATTGCCTAGATCGACATGGGTGATGGCGTCGGCGGGATCGAGCTGCAGGGCGAGGCGATACTCTGCAATGGCCTCCGTCGGTCGTTTCTGCCGTAGCAAAAGGTTGCCGAGGGTCGTGTGCGCCCCGACGTTGTTACGATCCGACTGCATGACCCGGTGGAACTCCGCCAGAGCCGACTCCAACTTGCCCTGCGCCAGCAGGACACGGGCCAGCGCATAGTGGACGGTGACCGAGTCCGGAGAGATACGCAAAACACGGTAGTAGTCCTGCTTGGCCGCATCGAACTGCCGTGCCGCTGCCAGACGGTTGCCCTCTTCGAACCCGGTAACCACGCTATAGGCCGCAATCCCATACCCGAAGCTGCCAAGGCTCAGCACCCCCAGGGCCAGCGCGACCAGGTAGTTCGTGGCGCGGTTGGAGGCCGCCGTCCCTTCCGGAAGCTTAAACGGCCCACGCCTCCGGGGCGCCTCCGCAGCGACGACATCGACCTTCGCCAGTTCCATCTCCTCCGCATAGGCTTCCGGATCGTAGAAAGACCGGCGGCCCCGCCGATTACGCAGACGCATCGCCAGCAGCAACAAGACGCAGATGCTGCAAAGCCCCCAGCTATAGTAGACCAGGCCCCAACGCGGCTCCGGTATAAGGTTCACCTTCCACTCCTCTCCCGCCCCGTCGGACGGCAGTCTTCGATCCACATAGCCCCAGCCACAACCCCTCTTTACCTCGTTCGGGCAGAACGCGCTTCCTCTCCAGGACAGCCAGCCCCCTGCATCGAGCGTCCGTCGCCTCAGTGCCCACCCTTCAGACGACGCAGAGTCTCTGTCGCCTGCATCACCTGCTGGCGATACTCCGGCAGATCGCGCGCCCGTAGGAGATAGTTTTGAAAGGCATGGATCGCCTCTTCCGTCCTGTCCTCTTTGCGGAGAGTCTCCCCCAGCGTATAGTAGGTGGGCGCATAGGTCCGGTGGAGAGAGATCGCGACTCGAAAGGCGGCGGCGGCTTCCGAAAGATAGCCTAGATCGACCAGCGTGGTCCCGAAGCGAATCCATGTCGTCGCACTGTTGGGATCGAGTTCGGTCGCCATCGTCATTTGCCGCAGCCCTTCCGCCGTGCGGCCCTGCTCGTTCAGCATGAGGCCATAGTTGAGGCGGGCCGCAGAGTTCCCGGGCCGCAGCTTCAAGAGCGTTCGGTACTCCACGTCGGCCTCGGCATACCGATGCATTCCCGCCAGCACGTTCGCCAGGTTGAGGCGGGCCGTGGCATCGTTCGGAGACGCCTCGATCACCTGCCGATACAACGGCAAGGCCTCCTCGGATCGGCCCAACACCTGAAGTGCGATGGCGACATCGGCGCGCGCAAGGCTGTCCTTCGGGACGAGCCGCAGGGCCGCACGGTACTTCGTCAGCGCCTCGGCGACCTGTCCTTGTTGGAAGAGGGCGTTGCCATAATCGATCCAGGCCTGTTCCAGTTTCGGGTTGTAGGCGATGGCGCTTCGAAAGGAGAGCATTGCCGACTGGGGCTGGCCATCCGCCATCAGGACGACTCCGAGATAGTAGTGAACCGTCGCGGAGCGACTGTCGGCGGCAAGCGCCATACGGTAAGCGAGGATGGATTCCGGATAGTGATGCTGCCGAAAACGCAGAAGTCCATCCTCGAAGTTGGTCACGGTCTTATAGGCCAGGATCGCTTCGATACCCGCGAGGCAGATCACGCCTACCAGCGTCCAGCGAAACACCAGTTTACCGAAGAGCCGCAGCCGATAGCGGGAACGCGATACGACACGGCGGGGCACCATGGCGTTATCGGGTTTCTCCTGGCGCAGCATCTCCGAAATAAAGTCGCTGGAAGCCGCGCGTTTGATGCGGTCTCCGCGCTGCCCTATCAGATTCAGCACCAGCAGGATCAGCAAACAGATCCCGCTGATGCTGAGAGCGAGCGTGAATCGGGGCCAACTGGGCTCATGGAGCAGGGTCTGCATAGTTCCTCGCACAGCAAAAGCGGATGTTACGCCCGCCGCTACATTGACGAACGAGCGTGTTTAGGTTATACTTTGAGAGACGATACGGAGAGGTGGCCGAGTGGTCTATGGCACCTGTCTTGAAAACAGGCCGCCGAAAGGCGCACGGGTTCGAATCCTGTCCTCTCCGCTCTTAAAATCCACTGCTTTTTCTTGAACGTAGGCCCGATCTGCAGTGTTTTGCTAACGGATTGCTAACGCCCTAGCAGACCTGCCCCCGCTCGCCTCGCCCCAAGATTCTACGGCATGATTATGGCATATTGTAGACCGTCTCTGAATCTTGAGAGCGTCTTCCCCATGAAAAAGAACAGTACTTGTGCGCCTGTCGTCGCCGCTCTGAAAACCATCAGAAACGACACATCCGTCACTGACGACAGGCTTAAGCCCAATACGTTGAGACAAGAACAAGCGGCCCTCAGATTCACACTTCGTTGAGCCTCCGAAATGAGATCAAAATCCCATTCGGATTCGCTTGCGAAATGAGCGAGCGCCTCAAATCGAAATCGCTTGACTAAAAGGTATTGGGCTTAAATCCGGCTTCACCGAGCAGTCGTTCTACCGATGAGAAAGTAGCTTTGCCAATACGGGCGTTACCGATGCAGGTCGCCTCGAGAGTTCGAAAACGAAAACAAGCGCCTCAATGCCCGTGGTGCTAATCTCGCGCCTGACACGCACCGGCACTGGCGACAATCGAATTAAGGCATGAGGGCGGCCTAGAAGATCCCCTTAGACTACCTGCAGGTCGGCTGCCAGACAGGCATCTGTAGAACCTGCGATCTGATCTGCCTCCACTGGTCCATCTGCTTTTACCAGATTGGCGCAAAAGGATCGAGGGTAAAACCAGATGACTACAGACGAGCGGTTCCTTGAGGCAGTCGGTCGAGGGGATATCTTGAGCGCCCGCTTTCTGAAAGCCCAGGGAGCCGATCTTTTTGCGTGCGATGAATTGGGAAGAGGTGCCCTTCAGATGGCCGCCATGAGTGGGCATACAGAGATGCTCGACTTCCTCTTGAGTGAGGGGATTCCCATCGATTCGCTGGATGCACTTGGAACATCCGCACTTATGCTTGCTGCGCGTAATGGTCATACCCTCACCGTCGATATGCTTCTGCGGACAGGCGCGCAGGTAAATCTGGCATCGTGGGCCAATCCGGATGATCGCTCGATGTGGTATCCGCACCCAGCGGGTCGAACGGCGCTGATGATGGCGCAAAGGACGAATATAGCTGTTCTCAGGCGCCTCCTGGAAGCGGGTGCGGATTTTGGGGCAACTGATGAGGCGGGGAACACTGCGCTGGTCTACGCCGTGCGCGGCGGAGATGCAGCCGCAGTCTCCCTCCTCCTGGAGGCAGGCGCGCCTGTGAACGAGGGTAACCGCGAAGGTGCCACGCCGCTGATTGAAGCCACGTTCTCGCCTGATGTACTGCGTCTTCTGCTGGATGCTGGCGCAGATGTCAATACCCGGAGCGGTACAGGCGAAACTGCTCTCTCGCACGCGATCGATACTCCAGGGATAGGACACCCACAACGGGTAGAGAGCGTCGCACTTTTGCTTAGCGCAGGCGCGGAAGTCCACGGCCAGCGGGGAGATAATGAAACCCCCTGTACGCTCGCCATCGGCCAGGACCATTACGACATCGCCGAAATGCTGGAGAAGGCGGGAGCCAACCGTAGCGAGCGGGAGTCTAGCCTGCTTATGCACCTGAAACGGGCAAAAATATCATGGAGTACTGACGAGGGGTCGCCTGCCTTCGTCCTTGACAGGGAAGCTCTTCCCCAGTGTGCAAAGACTCGCATGTCGCTATTGGAGGCGCGCGGGTACACCTATGCCGCCTACTATGAAGAGAAGGACGTTCCTCTTTATGACCATCTCGACGGCTGCTCGCTCTGTCGCCAGTGGTGCTGGGAGACGATAGACTGCCCGCACATGCGGGCTGCGATACGTGAGGTGCTCCGCTGTAATATCGGAGAAAAAACTACTCGGTATTCAACCCTAAGCATTGTGCAAGCCTGCCATCTACGTATGTGTCCCGCATGTGAGAAATACTTTCGGGACAACCATGCCGACGACGGGTTCGAGCATCTAATTTCCGGACTCCTGCACGACGTCCATGCTGCACCTAGGGCTACCATGAGCGAGGATGCGTTCTGGGCCAGCTTAGCCGAATCCGCGCGAGAGCTCCGCAAGGCATTCCCTGCACCTGAGCCCTTACCTCCCGACCCCAGAGGCGCGGAGACACCCATTCTGGACGTGGACCTGACGGTAAGAACCTACAATCGCCTGAAACGGGGAGGCGTCCGGGCATTAAGAGATATCGCCGGCAGAACGGATAGCGAACTTCAGGAGATCTTACGTTTCAATGAGAAGAGCTACCGTGAGGTAATGGACCTGCTTCATCTGTATGGTCTGTCTGTACATTCCGGCGAATTTGAACACTGATTCCGTTTCAAAATGAACACTGAATCGCGTTCAAAATGAACACTGATTCCGTTTCAATCTGAACGGTCTGGAGCGAAGCTACGCGGGTGATATATTATGGCTGTACGGACG
>JBBQPO010000079.1:0-21329 GCA_038217285.1 Chthonomonadales bacterium | reverse complement strand
GTTCCGACGTGTCCGTTTCTGGTGCGATGGTGCCGTGACTGTTTCTGCTCGCCCGAAAGCAAGCCGCCGGTCCTTCTACGCTTTCTGTTTCCTGTGGCGGGCGCCGTTCCTGTGTCCCTTTGGGCAGGTAGTCCAGAGCAGTCTGATGGTCCGCTGCTGCATGGGGTGAGGGCGCAATCACGCCCTCAAACTCTTCTAAAAGGCAGTCATAGATTTTGACAATCCAACTTGGCCCATTTCGATACTCGGTTTTGGCCCACTTTGATCGCCATAGTGTCGATCTTCCGCTTCTTATCGAGGGCAAGCGGGAGTTCAATTTCGGTTCCATCCGCACGCTGGATGGTTTTGGCCTCTGTGCTGAGTTTCGCCATCGCCGGGCCAAAAGGCCGGAAGTCGTTCACCATCGTCTGATCGATAAGCACATTCCGATCCGCAAGAAAGAGAATGCGCTTCTTGCGCCCTGCCTTCCACAAGCGCCAGATGATCTGAAAGGCAGTATAAGTCTTGCCTGTGCCTGTCGCCATTACCAGCAAAATGCGATTCTGTCCCTTTGCAATGGCTTCTATCGTCGCGTTGATCGCGTTGACCTGATAGTAGCGCGGAGCCTTGCCGCTTCCATCATCGTAGTAGTCCTGAAGGACGACCTCCTCTTCGTCCGGTGTTAGCCCTTTCCAGGCGCGATATTTTGCCCAGAGCGCCTCCGGTGAGGGAAATTCATGCAGAGGAAGCGACGCCTCTAACTCTTCGCTTGTGCCGGTGCGATCATGGAACACAAAGCCTTCCCCGTTTGACGAGAAGACAAAAGGAATATCCAGCGTTTCGGCATATTCGAGGCCCTGCTGCATCCCGTCTCCCACGCTATGCTTGTTGTCTTTCGCCTCAATCAGGGCGAGCGGGACGTTCGGCCGGTAGTAGAGCACATAGTCGGCACGTTTGCTCTTTCCCCGCGTAACCAGTTTGCCTCGCACGATGATACGTCCCTTGGTAAAGCTCACCTCTTCGCGAACCTGAGTCATCTCATCCCAACCCGCTTGCTTGACAGCAGGCGTGATGAACTTCGTGCAGATGTCCCTTTCACTCAGGAGTTTCATATCCATATTCGCGGCACATCTCTCCGTTCTGCAACTGTTTCCAATTTCAAATCGAGGCTGGGGTGTCCCGCAAGCGCGTCTTGGCCCACGTTTCCGTTGGGCACGCATCGCCATTTAGGGGCATTTTGGATTATGATTCATGGGGAAGAGTTCGCCCGGCCTTTAATCGAAGTTTATGAGAGCCCTCAAAGATTGCACCGTTATTGCACCACGATTGCACTAAAAGGTTAATTCGGTGCAATCCCCCTGCCTTTCAGAACCGGAGTGTCACCGTGAAGCGTTTGTCCGACCTAGATTTTGAATTCTTTGTTCGGTTTTCAACTCCGCCAACAGTCGTTGCACTTGACGGCAGGGAACGTGAAAAGGTCACCTCGACTTGTTGAGGTGATACGGCTAATGCACCGCCAGCCGCGACATCCGGTCCCCTTGGGCCAATGCAAAGGCATCAGACTTCCAGCAGATCTTGTTCGTGAAGAGGCAAATCGTTGCTGGGTTGGGCGTGTATCCAGTCGAGTAAATTCAAGTCGCGAATGGCCTGGGCGATTTCGATCTCTTCGAGAGGTGGTCTGCGGCGTTCCTTCCACTCTTGGACCGCCTCCAGAATGGCCTTCTCCGTAACAGCCTCAGTCGATCTTTGTGCCAATTCCTTGGCTGCAAAATGCACCGTAGAAGCAACCTCTGCCTGATGGGTGTTCATTCGCAGGAACAGGTCGGATACCCTGGAAATCAGTGGCTCCCATTCCCGCAAGTCGCCCTTATAGGTTTCGGTCGCCGCCTGGTAAGTTACTCCAGGCTGCACAGCGAACATCTCGCCAAGCGGCTCCTCCTGCAAAAGCCCATTATTTTCCAGACGGGCAATCATCGCTTTGAGGCCTTCCGCAAACGGCCCGTAACTGCCTCGACGATACTCCAGGCGCGTTGGCAGTCCCTCTTCGGTAGCGAAGTAAGCCATCTTCTGGAAAGTCGTTCTGCCGACAGGCCAGTGATACCGCTCTCGCACGACCCGTGCCAGAATCTCTGTCAATGCGACCCATGCCGGGGGAATACGCTCAGCCTCGGCGGAACTCCGAGTCGCCGCGCTCAAATCTACCTCTTGGGCCAGGAAATCCATGGTCATCTGCTCTTGAGGCGTACCGAAGGGCGCATAGAGCTCTACGGGAATGTCCAGACGGCTTAAATGCTGGTACAAGGTTGGGCCAACAACGCGCCATTCCAACTGTCCGTTGCTACAGCCAAGCGCCGGACATGCGAGTGAGGTGATACCCCATTCCTTGTAATGTTGTTCGAGGTATTCCAGTCCGGCAATGATGTCCGAGAGTTTTGAAACGGCTCTCCAATGGCCTTTTGTCGGAAAGTTTAAGACCCATGGCGGCAACAGCGAACGATAAAGATAAGGTTTTCCAAGGTTTACCTCGCCTGCCTTGCACAACTTCACGTAATCTTCGTACATTTCAGGAAAGCGGCTCTTAAATTCAAGCGCTATTCCTTTGCCCATGATGCCGACGCAGTTAACCGTATTCACCAGGGTCTGCGCGTCAGATTCAAACATATCGCTTATCATCACGCGAATCATCGTGGTTCCTCGTAAAAGAACAGGTTACCGTTAATCGTAACAGTAAGCTGAGGAGCTATCTCATTCACTCTCTCGGCAGCGGCAGGACAGGAAACGTAAGCTCCGATTATGTACGCGGACGGAACTGTGTCTGGTATCAGTACCTCAGCACACTTGATGGCCTTGTGGCGGTCATACGCGATTGGGTCGCCGTGATGCCGCCAATCTTCCGCAAAAACCATTTCACGGTTTACATGAACCAATCCTTCAGACGCAGGTGCGAAGCGACGAATGCGCTTTGCGGCGTTCATATCGGTAACGATGGCTCCTTTAAGGTCCAGAACGGCGATATCGATCCGCAGAACGCAGAGTTCCAAATGACGTTCATGCCGCTTAAACATCATCGGGTTACGAGCGCAAAAGTAGAGATTCGCATATTGATGTAGCTCGCGTCCCCCAGGAACACGAACCCCCTCTCTAACATCTTGTACTTCTGCCATAGCGACAGAAGCAGGTTCAATCTTTCCACGTGCTTCGCCGACTTTTGACCAGTGATTCGAGAGGATACCATAACGCAGAACAGAGTAAAGATTTGAATGGGGCGTAATATAATGAAGCTCCGTAAGCTCTTCTCGCCTCATGCTGGAGCCTCCGCTTGCGCCATTAGGTCGTCTACGTCATAGTTGACGCCAGCGACACCGAAACCCAGCTCTTTGAGGAATGGGCGGCGTACATGTCACGGTGTTGTTGCCAAGTTCTCGTTAACTTCGACAAGGCCTAGTATGAATTCCTCTTCCGTAACGCTTCAAAGAGCATCTGGCTGACTTCTAGGAGGGGCAAAAAACGCGTCGCGGGTATACTGACAGACAGAGATTTGGAGAGCGGAGTGTCGTTATGCAGGGGATCGTGGGTGTCGATTGTGAGGCAAATTGAAGTCGCGTCGAAAGGAGTTTTCGTATGTCTGTTTCTGCCCGATTCCTTATTGTAGCCATGCTTACGCTTCCCAGCGCGACGTTCGCCGCGCCGCCGACCAGGGAAACTGTTTTGAGCGAGTCGCAGGCGATCGTCGGCAAACTCACGAGCCGTTCGGAGCGCAGCGCGGCCCTGTCTGTCGGCGATTTCGCAGGCGCGGTCGAGATGGCGCAGCTCATTCCAAGCCCCGCGCACCGGGCCATAGCCCTCGCTGGCATCGTGCGCGATGCACCGACTACGAACTAGGAGAGCACGGCCGACCTATTCAGTCGCGCCTGCTCCTTTCAAGATTTTGACAACTTTCTCACGGTTGCGGGCTTGTTTCGCCACCTCATACTCTAACGAGGCGCGCATTCCCTCGCGGATGTCGGCGGGGAACCGTCGCATCTGATCGATGTCCGGGATCTTATCACCGTGCTCTCCGAGCTTCTCTTTCAACTCAGCAAGGCGCTGAAAGCTTTCCTCCATCTGCGGATCGGACTGCAGCGCGGTCGGCATGGAATCGAGCTTCCGGAGCATGCGCTCCTGCTGGCCTGGAACAGATACTGCCATAAGCGCGGTATTGCCGCCATGGCTGCGGAGCGTGTAGTCTGCACCGCATTCCAGCAGTGCCTGAACGGCACGTGGGCGGCCTTGCCATGCAGCGACCATCAGAGGCGTGCGGCCGTGAGAATCACGACCGTTGACGTCCGCGCCGTACTCCACGAGACGGTGAATCGAGTCGACAGCATCCTGCGTGGCCGCAGTATTCAGGGGCGTTCCGAACTCTTTCCCACAGGCCTGATTCGGATCAGCCCCAGCTTCAAGCAGCAGGGTGAGTGCAGTCAAATCTTCCTGCGCAGGCGCATCCTCGGTCGTCTGGATGAAGTCGCGCGGGTTCGAAAACCGAAAAGGAGCCCTTTCGACGATAGGCTGACCGGGCGAAGACCGGGAGGCAAGGAGGCGTTCTTCCGGCCAGTAGCCGATAGCGTGCGTGAGAACGCTGCCGCCCCAGCGGTCAAGGGCGTTGACGTCCGCGCCGCTCTCGATGAGCAAGCGTGCGGTTTCGGTGTAGGTCGGCAGGCAAGCCATGAGGGGCGTGCCGGTAAACTGGCCTTCGCAGCTCAGCCTCCCCCCGGCATTCAGCAGCAGGCGGACGCCGTCGGTCCATCCCTGGGAGGCCGCGAAGGTCAGGGCGGTGTCCCCCTCCTTCGTAGCGGCATTGACGTCGACGCCATGCTCCAGGAGCACCCTCAGGATCTCTGCATAGTCCGCCCAGAGTTCTGTGGGAGCAGGTCCGTAGATGGATGCCATACGGCGGAGCCCGAGGAATGCGTAGGGCTGGTCGCCGGTGTCCAGCGCAGCAGCCGTCATTAAGGGGGTGACGCCCTCTTCGGTCGCGGTGTGGGGGGTGGCGCCCCGCGCAAGCAGTCGCCGCACCAGCCCGGACTGCGCTCCGCAAATGGCGAACAGCAGCGGTGTCTGGGACCTCTCATCGGAGATATCCGCATCCGCGCCGGCGTCGAGCAGTTTCCCGGCAATCTCCCAGTAGCTCTGAGCGCAGGCGAGCAAAAGCGGCGTCCAGGTCCAGATGATGAGTGGGTTCGGATCGCTATACTCCGTGCGAAGAAGGTGCGGAGCGAACTCAGGGTGCCCCGCTACCATCTCCATCGCTCCACTCCACTGCGCGGCCCTGCGGACATTCGGGTCTGCACCGGCAGATAGCAGGTCGGCGGTCATTGTACTATCCCCCGTGAGAACAGCGGCAAACAGCTCCAAGCTCATCTTCGGACCTCCTCTACAACGATCTGGCTCTACAACGATCTGGCTTCTCTCTTCCTCACTCTCTGTTCATTAGACGCAAGAACGGCAGGAGAGGCGTCACGGATTCCCGGCCTTCGCGCCCCCTGACATTCCTTTCCAAAAAAGTTATTGCGCCCTGCAACTTCTCTGTTGGCGACCCGGTCAAGAGAGGTGAGACGCACGGAGAACCCGAACGCTCGATTTTCAGACACTAGAGAGGCAGTCACGTGGATACTCGCAGAAATCAGATCGCAGAACAGAACCTCGCCCTCGCCGCACCGGCAATGGAGCGTGCCGCGTTGCGCCTGATTCTGAACAACACGCTGCCCGTACCGCATCCTGTCCACTATTGTTACCATGCCGCTCTGCCGGAAGATCGTCGCTTGCCATAAGCCCACAATTTTGTGGGAAGGGCGGCCCGGTCTGCGCGACAGACCGGGCCGTTTTGTGTTGCGCTTGTTTTGTTGTTGCGGTTGACTTTGAAAAGAGCGGGGCCGGTTGGTGGGAGATTGTGTCCGGCCCTGCGCTCCTCTGGGATGACCGAGAAAGTTTCTGTGGGGATGTGGCGCAACGGCAGCGCGCCTGCTTTGCAAGCAGAGGGTTGAGAGTTCAAGTCTCTCCGTCTCCATGTGCGATGAAGGATATGGCGGTTGTAGCCGAGTGGTTCAGGCGACGGATTGTGGATCCGTTTACGCGGGTTCAATTCCCGCCAACCGCCCCAATTTGAAGGAGATAACCATGGAGACCGACTATTCCAGCCTGACACCGACCCATTCGGGCGCGCTGCTTGCCGGAGTGAGCAAGGGCCTGTAAAGCCCCCGCCGCGTGCATGCAGGTTCGAGTCCTGCCGCGCCCATATCTGTGCCTTTTCGGGGTTTTTCGTTGACGCTTATGTTTTCTTCTTGTGGCGGACGGCGCGGTCGCTCATGACAATCGTCATGATAAGCCAGAAGCCCCCACCGGTAGCGAGCAGGAAGCAAAGCATTGCCAGGCCCGGATAGCCGAAGATCTCGAACTTGCTGGGAACCCGCATCAGCATCGACGCGCCGAGGATTAGCGCCGCCAGCACCAGTCCGGTCGTGATACGGTTGGCGACCTTCTGGAAGCCTTCGATCAGGGTGGCTTCGTCGAAGGCATCGACGCGGATTTCACCTGATTCTTCGCCACCATGTCCAGAATGTGATTCACGCGCCCCGGCATTTCGCGCGCGAACTCCTGCGCCTCCATCGCCGTCGTGACCAGATTGCCCAGCGAAATGCTTTTCAGCCGCCGCCGCTGCATGATCTCTCCGGCATGGCGGCGTATCGAGTCGTTCGGGTTGAAATTGGGGTCGAGGGCGGTGCCGATGTCGTCGAGGTTGAGCAGAGTCTTGCTCAGCATCGTCAGCTCGGCAGGCATGCGGATCGCGTTCTCACTGGCGATGTGCGCGAAATCCAGCATCACGCGTCCGACGTTGATATCCTTGACTTGCGCGTCCTGCTGCTGCGTCACCAGTTCGACGACACGGCGGCGGAAGGCAGGCTGCCGTGAATAAGCCATCCCTCGTGGATCGAAACTTCTCCGGCGCGTAAGACCAGATCGCCGGCGGACCGCCGTTTCGTTCTTTCATGGCTCTGTGCGCGAGTTTGCACTGGTTATGGTAGTCCCACGTGCCTTTCGCCTGTCTCTGTCATTCGATAGTCGTCGAGAACCGCAATGCCAGTAGAGAGAGTATATTCTGGGCGGGCACAAGGAGCCTTCTGATGCGAGTGCGTTTCAAGTTATGTGGCTGCTGCCTGCTGTTGGCGGGTCTTACTGCTGCCCTTGCTGGCACGAAGGCGGTCGCGCAGCAGACGCGACCGATGTGGGAAGAGGCGCGGGCTGCGCAGGTCAAGGCCGCTCGCCGAGAGGGCATCCCCATAACTCCTGCGGATCTCCGCCCCCCTAACGTGCAGGCAGATCAGAACGCCGCTACTTATATGGCGAAGATCCGGGAACTGGACAAGGCCTCTCCGGTGTCGCGCGAAGAGATCACAGCGCTGGAAGCTATGTACATGTACGCTCCCACTCCTGACCAGGTCGCGCGGGGCAGAAGAGCCCTGGAGGGACATCATGAGCGTTCGCTTCTCACCCGCCGTATGGCTCAGTGTCCCTTCTATGTCGAGCCCGTAGACTTTCTCTATATCGACGGCACCCCGGTGCCTGACACCTTTCCACGGAACGCGCAGTTCCGTGATTATGCCCGCTGGCGATGACCGAATTACAACGGCGCATGACCCCCGAGAAGCTCATGAGCGATCCAGGCGACGCGTCAGGGACACCCTTCGAAAAGTCGAAGGAGTATCGCCTCTGGACAAAAAAATATGAGTACCCGACCGATCCAAAACTGGCTGTGGCCAGGTTCCTCGACATGAACGATGCACACTATCTCGCGTGGATCCGCCGCATCCTTCCGCTAGCCGACCGACCCTATCCCGAGGCCCTGGCCGGGTTAACCGCCATCAGCCGCGAGGCGGACAGGCATGTGGCCGACCCGGACTACTCTCTTGCCGTGATCAGTATCGGAATGTGGTCGAACCTGCCGGTCACAAAAGCGCGCCTTCAGGCCCGCGCAGAGACGGTTCGCACGGCAGCCGCGCTTCTCACCTGGAAGACCCGACACGGCCATTTCCCGGATTCGCTGGCGGAATGCCTCCATCCGACGCCTCTAGATCCTTTCGATCTTCACGCGCTCCGGTATCGGAAAGAGGGAGAAGGTTTCGTGCTGTACTCGGTAGGTGAGCACGGAAAGTTCGACGGTGGGCGGCTCGGCAGGAAGCCGCGCGGAAACGAGTATCTTTTTCGGTACCCTCGTCCCGTCTATACCGGTAAGTGAGAAGGCGGAGTCCATGTGGACTCCGCCTTCTCCGTATCGTAAGGGCTACTCGTTGAGAGGGCGGAAGAAACTGGCGCAGAGCCAGCCGAGGAAGCCGACGAAGACGACTAGGAAACCGAGGATGCCGAAGAGGCCCAGAAGTATGAAGGGATTGACCTCGGTGGGGCTGGTAAGCAGGGTGATCGCCAGCAGTTGGGGGAGGACGATGCTGACGATCAGCAGCGTGACGATCGCGCCGTTGCACTCCTGCTTGATAGCGCAGACGATGAGATAGACGATCAGTGCTGCAATCGGTCCGAGGAGGAAACTAACGACCAGCATGATGCCGCAGTCCAGCATGGCCTCTTCGAAGAAGGGAATAGCCCGTGTGGCTCCCAGCGCCAGCATTAGCAGGAACATGTCGCCGTACGTCACCCAGAGGATGGAGCCCGGCACGAAATGGATCAACAGCATCGAGAACGCAACTAGCGAGAAGCAGATCGCCAGCGCCTTCTCCCAGCGTTCGCCGGCCGGGGCGATGTCATCGAACTGGAGAGCCATGGCCTGGGCTGAGTAGGCTCCGGCCGGGAGAGGGGCGTTGATGTAGGGAGAAGGGGCGCCGCCATAGCCGTGGGGAGGCATCGCCTGCGTGGGCATGGGAGGCGCGGACGACGGGCCTTCCACCACCTCGCCGGTCAGGGCGACCCGGCGCGACGGAGTCGGTGGCGGCATCTGCATGGTCGGCTGCGCTCCGGG
The DNA here is from genome assembly GCA_038217285.1 of Chthonomonadales bacterium. GTDB lineage: Bacteria > Armatimonadota > Chthonomonadetes > Chthonomonadales > Chthonomonadaceae > JANXLO01. The sequence goes on along the minus strand of JBBQPO010000079.1, from coordinate 12,343 downwards.
CGGCAGCGGACGTGTCGGCTGCATCCCAAGCGGCAGTGGCTGGGTCGGCTGGACGCCGGAAAGAGGCGCGGGGCCGGGCGGCATCTGCCCCGGTCGGTCATGGGGCCGCTTGCACCATTCGCAGTAGTCGGTGCGGCTGCTCTGTCTTCCACAAGAGAAACACTGCATTCTTTTAACCTCCTGTCGGGCCAAGACGCATACTGGCGATCATCTGTTCGAAAATGGGCTTCATGGTCTGCTGCAGCTCTTTCGAGCAGGTGGCGGTCACCCTCACTTCACGATCCGGCGCCAGGACGGTGACATAGGTTCCGAACATCTCCTTCTTGCCCCAGACCGCGCCTCGCTTAAAGGTGAAATCGGTGGACAGGGCCTCCTGGTCACCGACCCGGATCTTCTGCGTCGCGCCCTGCTCGAATTCGGAATAGCGCGTTTTACTCTTGGCCATCGTCTTCAGAGAGCTCTCATGCATCGTCTCCAGTGGCGATTTTAGCTTGTCCGCCACTTCGGGAGGCATTCCCGGTAGAGAGCCCAGGGAGGCATTCGAAGACTTCACCACATCGCCCATTAGTGACCCGGCAAGACTGGTGTCTACCGCGAAGTGCGTGTTGGCGTTGGGATCGAAGAAGAGGCTTCCGGCGACCGCATGCGAGGAGGCTTCGTGCGGTTTCCAGTTGCCTGGATACTGGAGCGCCAGACTCTTGTCGGCAGAGACGTAGGCGGTCATCGGATCCAGTTTCGGCATCGAAGGCGGCTGCGTAATGAACAAGAACGTCATTCCGAGGATCGCCAGCAGCGAGACGATCCAGACGATACGAGAGAGGACGCGCATAAGCAATACACTCCTTTTCTGCAAAGATCACAATCCGCGTACTTTACGGACGCGTGAAGACGATTAGGCACTCCGGGTCTGCCTGCCCGCATGATTTACGAGACGAGCGAAAAAAGAGCGTCGCTACCGTGCCCGGACAGAACCCTGAACAAATCTCTCCCTACAGGGATTCGTCGTCTGTTCGCAAGTTCCTTCTTTTTGTCATAGGGTTCATTAAAATATCACATCAGTTTTAGAAAAGCCCGTGCGCTCCCGCGATTTTGCAGATCTTTTGCAGGCCCGGTTTGCCTCCCTGTCGGCCGATTCCGGGTTCCTCGTTTTCCGGTTCCCGGCTCCGGCCGGGAGTGGAAGAGTGTGCGACAAGACCACCGCCTTCGTCGGGCGGCGCGAAATGGCAATATCTGCGAACTTGCGTCAGCAGTTGACAAAGGTACACGTAAATGGTATAATAGTAAGCAGTAAAACGCTCGCAATCCCACCGATTTGTTGCAGGTGCAGGGGCTTTTCGCTCCTCGCTGCAAGTCCCCATTTTTCAGGAGAACAGGTTGGCAAACGATACTTTTCCCAACGAGCCCGATGAAGTTCCGGCGGCCCCTGACCGTGGCCTGATGCACATAGATATCGAGCAGGAACTACGCCGCTCTTATCTGGGTTACGCCGTCTCGACGCTCGTCTCCCGGGCTCTGCCCGACATCCGCGACGGCTTCAAACCGGTTGCGCGCCGTATTCTCACCGCGATGCGCGACCTCGGGGTCGGTGCTGGCTCGGCCCGCATCAAATGCGCCAAAGTCGTCGGCGAGACGATGGGCAACTACCATCCGCACGGAGACTCCTCCATCTATGGAACGCTCGTGCGTCTGGCGCAGGACTTCAGTATGCGCTATCCCCTCATCGACCCCCAGGGCAACTTCGGCAGCGTCGATGGCGACCCGCCTGCGGCCTACCGCTATACCGAATGCCGTCTGACGGCGCTGGCGATGGAGATGATGGAAGATATCGAGCGGGACACCGTCGATTTCCGCCCCAACTATGATCAGACACGGCGCGAACCGATCGTACTGCCGGGCAAGTTCCCGAACTTCCTCTGCAACGGCGGCGAAGGCATCGCGGTCGGCATGGCCACCAGCGTCCCGCCGCACAACCTGCGTGAAGTCGTGGATGCCTGCCTCTACGCCCTCGACCATCCCGAATCCACGCCGGACGATCTGATCAAGTTCATTCCCGGTCCTGACTTTCCGACCTCCGCGCTGATCCTCGGCACGAAGGGCGCGAAAGAGGCCTATCGCACCGGGCGCGGGCGCGTTATCATGCAGGCGCAGTTGCAGATCGAGCCGATGGACAACGGCAAGAACGCCATCGTCGTCACCGAACTGCCCTATCAGGTCAACAAGTCCCGCCTGATCATACATATAGCCGAGCTGGTCCACCAGAAGAAAGTCGATGGCATCACCGCCATCAACGACTTCAGCGACAAGCACGGCATGCGCATCGTCATTGAACTGCGGCGCGATGTCATGCCCCGACGGATCGTCAACTTCCTGCTCAAGCACACGGCCCTGCGACAGACCTTCGGCATCATTATGCTGGCGCTGGTCAACGGACAACCGCGGGTGCTGAATCTGGCGCAGGTGATCGGGCTCTATCTTGCGCATCGCAAAGAGATCATCGTTCGCCGCACCCGCTACGATCTCGCCCGCACCAAGCAGGCTGCCCATCGACTGGAAGGTCTGCAGATCGCGCTCAACTTCCTGGATGAGATCATCGCGCTCATCCGAGCCGCGCCGAGCGGCGAGGTGGCCCGTTCTCAGATGGTCGAGCGGTTCGGACTGACCCAGATCCAGGCCGAAGCGATCCTCAATATGCAGTTGCGCCAGATCTCGCAGCTCGAACGGCAGCGTATCGAGGACGACTACAAAGGCCAACTCAAAGAGATGGCGCGGCTGGAAGACATTCTCGTCACGCCCGCCCGCGTCGTCAAAATCATCAAAGAGGAGCTGCGCTATCTCCGCGACAAGTTCGGTGACGACCGCAAATCCCGTATCCTGCCCATGGAGGCCGACGAGATCACGGAGGACGACCTGATCCCGGAAGAGAAGACGCTGGTCACCATCTCCCGAGACGGCTATATCAAGCGTGTACCGATCAACACCTACCGCACCCAAAAGCGCGGCGGACGCGGCGTACAGGCGGCGAACCTGAAGGACGAGGATGCGCTGGCGCATCTCTTTGTGGCGACCACGACCCACTACATCCTCTTCTTCACCGACCGGGGCCGTGTCTACCGTCTAAAAGCCTACGAGGTTCCGCAGACCTCCCGGCAGGCGCGGGGGCAGCATATCAACAACTTCATCCAGGTCGAGCCCGGCGACAAGATCACCGCGATCCTGCCGATGAAAGATCTGCGCGTGGGCGGCTATCTGCTGCTCGCCACGGACTTCGGGGAGATCAAACGCTCGGAACTCGCCGACTTCGCCAATCTGCGCGTCAACGGCAAGAAGTGCTTCGACATCGAAGAGGGCGACAACCTGCGCTGGGTGTGCCATACCGACGGTGAGCAGGAGCTGATCATGGTGACCAGCAGCGGCATGTCGATCCGATTCAAGGAGAGCGATCTGCGTGTCAGCGGGCATACTTCCGGGGGTGTGCGCGGCATCGAGATGCGCGATCCGAAGACGAAACTGCTCAAGGACCGTGTCGTCGCGATGGATGTCGTGACCGGCACCAGCCAACTGCTCGTTTGCAGCGCCAACGGTTACGGCAAACGCACGGACTTCACCGACTATCGGGATCAGTCGCGCGGTGGACGCGGCCTGATCACGATGAATGTTACCAGCAAGACCGGCCCTATTGTGGACGCGGCCGTCGTCGAGCTCGATGACAAACTCATGGTGCTGACCGAGGCAGGCGTCGCGATCCGCATGGACATCGCGCCCATTCGGAAGACCGGGCGCAGCGCACAGGGCGTGAAACTCATCAACCTCAACGATGGAGATCACGTCACCACGATCGAGCCGCTGCTCAGTACGGAAGATGCCGAGGAGGCTGCGAACGCCGAGCTAGCCGAAAAAGAGGCGCAGGCGAACGCGCTCAACGCGAAAGCGTAAACGAAATGGGGCGAAGGAGATGCCTCCTTCGCCCCGTTTTCTTTTCGACCGTCGGCTATTTCGCGCCGACCGCCACAGGCTCTGCTCCTGCCCTGACAGACGTCACCGCTTGAGGCGAGTGGCGTCGCTCTACAACCGTCGCCGGGGCCAGTTTTGCGCGCCGCTTGAAAGGCGCGCGGAGGACGATCTGGCGGTAGTCCAGGCCGGCGGCCGTCAAGGCCGCATCCCAACTGCTGAACCGCCTTCGCGCTGCCGTAATGAGCGTGATGTCGTACTCTTCGACATGGCGGGCGTTCAGATTGATACCCTGGGCGTGGAGATCGCGAAGCCTCTGCTCGATCGTCTTGGCGTCCCACTCACGGTAGCGCCGTATCTGTCCATAGTCCAGCCCTGCGGCCGTGACGGCGGCGCGCCAGGAGCCATAGTGCTTGTGTTTGGTCGCTGCTGCCGCCAGTTGCGGGTCGACCACGGTGCTGACATGCCGCCAGCTCAGGTCTTCTCCCAATGTGTTCAGTTCCAGAATGCGCTCCAGAATGCGCTCTTGCGTCCATGTCTTATAGCGCCGAATATCGTCGTAGTTCAGTCCGGCGTACTCTATCGCGATGCGCCAGGAACCGAAGTAGCGTGTGGCCGCGCGCAGCAACGCCACTTCCTCGGCGGCGATGCTGGCGTAGTTCAGGTTTTCACCGGTCTGGAACATTCGCTGTATTTCGCCCGCGATCGTATCTTTGCTCCACTTTCGCACCGGGGGTTTTTTCCTTCCCATTCTTAAAACAACCGCGTTCATGGTGAGCCCTACAACCTCCGCGCGCTGCCGACAGGGAACGGTGCGATGCAAACTGAAAAGGGGGCTATCGCAGAAAGGTATGGAGACTTGCGGAGGCGCAATGGTGCGGCTTTGAATTTCGCTCTCATACATTTAGACGGCGCCAAGCACCGAATGGGTTCACCTATTTGAAGCGGGTTGCAGTCGGGGTGCCAGGGGTAGGCATGAGGAGATGGGAGGTCCGTATGGCGTTGGGAAGAGAGATCGGAATCGTGACGGCGGTGATTTGCACTGTCTGGATCGCGTGGCGGGTCGTGCGCAATGTGCGCCGTCTCAATGCCGGAGTACGTGCTTTTAAGGCCGAGCAGGAGAAGCAGGACGGTCCGCTCGACCCCTATGCCGCGCTTGCAAGCCTCTACACCCCTACGGAAAAGCCTCCCGACAAGCGCGATTGATCAGCAGGCGCTGCGCGGGGAACGATTGCGGCGAAGACTGGGCAGGCGAGGACGTACCATCAGGCGATAGAGCATTCCTGCAACGCCGTCCCGGTAGGCGATCTTGACGCGCGGAAGCAGAAAAGGGTCGGTATCTCTCTTGGCCAGTCCGCTGCGGGTGGTGCAGGCTCCCGCGAATCCGGCGGCACGGACCAGATCCGGCGTCTTCGCGTTGAAATGGCCGAACGGATAGCAGAACGTCTGCAGGCGAATGCCTAACTGCGCTTCCGTGGCTGCTTTGCCTTCCACGATCTCACGCAGAGCCTCGGCATCCTCCAGTTCGTTCAGATGGGGATGGGTGCAGGTATGCCCTGCCATCTCCCAGCCCGCCTGTGTAAGTTCCCGCAGCCGGTCCCAGGGCATAAGCGGAAGGACCGGGCGGCCCGTGAGCCCATCCCAGATGTTCGCTCCCCCTGCGGCCCCCGAAACGACAAAGACCGTCGCTGGAAAGCCGTATCGCTCCAGAATCGGCGCCGCGACGTCCCCCACACACTGGTAGCCGTCATCGAACGTGATGGCGAAACTGCGGCGTGGCAGCGGCTGCCCGTCGCGCAGCGCCTCCACGACCTGTGCGAAGGTCAGGGCACGGTAGCGCATGCGCGCCAGCGCGCGCATCTGTCTCTCGAAAGTCTCTGCGGATACGTTCAGGAAGGTCTCTTCCGGACGATCGACGGAAGCGCCTACTTTATGGTACATGAGGATCGGCGCTGTCATTGCCAGGACTCCTGTCTCACGCGGCGGCTAGCATCTCCCCGTATAGGCTCTCGATCTGGTTGACCATGACATCCGCGGAGAAACGGGCTTCCGCCCGTCGTCGTGCCTCCTGCCCCATCTCGCGCAGGCGCGTGGGATCAGAAAGTATCTGTATCAGTGCGTCCGCCAACGCCTCGGGGGTGCGTTCGATGAGGAGGCCTGTCGCCTCATGCTCGACCAACTCGGGATTGCCTCCGGCGCGGGTCGCCACGACGGGCTTACCCAGCGCCATCCCCTCGATGATCGCCATGCTGCACGCCTCGTAGCGTGAGGGCAGGGTCAAAACATCCATCGCCGACATGAGCCGCTGCACGTCCTCACGCTGTCCGGTGAAGCGCAGACGTTCCGCGACCCCATCCGCCGCCGTAATATCCCAGAGTTGTTTTTGCGTCGCCGGCTCCGCAGTTCCAACACAGACGACGTAGGCCCGAGGCCGCGCCGCGACCAACTTCTTGACCGCCTGAGCCAGGACGAAATGGCCTTTGAACTCTTCCACGCGGGCAAAGATGCCGACCAACTCGGCGTCGGGCGGCAGGCTCAGCTCGGCGCGAACCGGCAGCGCATTGCGCGCTTCCGCCTCGGCCGCGCCCTCGGCGCTGGAGACGAAGTCCGTGCCGTTATAGATGGTCTGAATGCGCCCGGCAGGGACGCCTTTGCGCATCAGGCCGTCTTTCAAAAAGTCGGAAACGGTGACGATGCGTCCGTTGCGCGGCGGAAAAAGATAGCGATAGACGACGTCGGTCGTGCGGCAGTGGATGGAGGAGACCAGCGGCACATGCGCCCAGCGTCCCGCCAGAAGCCCAACATACGTCGCCCGCGTCAGATGGGCATGAATCAGGTCGAAACCGTTTTCGCGCACATAGCGCGTCAGATTCCTCGGCGCGTTGCAGGAGCCCAGGAACCCGCGCATATCCATCTCCGTGGCGGGTATGCCGGCTGCGCGCAACTGGTCCGGCAGCCAGCCTCCGGGCGGACAGATCGCATGAACGGTATGCCCACGCTGCCGCAGACGCTCCGAGAGAACAACCACATGTTTCTCCGCGCCCGAGATACGGGAACTGGAGCAGAGTTGAAGAATCTTCATGGCTTGATAATAGCACCTTGAATGCGCGTTTTGCAAACAAGCCCGCACCCTGAGTGTTTTATCAGGAACAGGGAACCGGCGCAGAGAAGAGTTCCGAACGCTAAGATTTTGGGTCGCCCTCGAAACGAATGGAGGGCAGCTCCAGGACGGCACGGCGCAACGCCTGTTCCCACTGCGTGTGGATTCCCAGCAGATCGGGGTCGCGCGCGGAGAAGCGGCGGTGCTGCGTCACGCGCAGCGAGTCGGCCGGGTAGACCAGCAGGTCGATGGGGGGACCGACCGTCAGGTTGGAGCGGATGGTGGAGTCAAGCGAGATCAGTGCGTATTTGGCGGCCTGCTCCAGCGTCGTATAGTCGTAATGGACCCCGCGATCCAGAATGGGGCGCCCGTACTTCGTTTCTCCCACCTGAAGATAGGGCGTCTCTTCCGCCGCGCACAGGGGATTGCCCTGCGGATAGACGAGATAGAGATTATGGCGCTGACCGGCGATCTGACCGCCAAGAATAAGGTGTGTATTGAACCGAAAATCGTCCCGTTCCAGCGCCGTGCGGTCGAGGTCGGAGACACGCCGTATCCTGTCACCGAGTACGCGGGCCGCCTCATACATCGATTCAGCCTTCGCAAGGCCTTCTCCCTGTTCCCACTCCGCGCGTAGCAGGGTGAGCACCGACTGCGAGAGGGAGAGGCTGCCGCTGGTCAAAACAACGAACAGTCGTTCGCCGGGCTTTTCAAAAACATGCATCTTTCGGCAGACATTGACCTGGTCATAGCCCGCATTCGACCGCGAGTCGGAGGCCAGCACCAGCCCCTCCCGCAGCATAATCCCCAGGCAGTAGGTCATCTAGTTCCGCTCCTCTTCTGATAAGTCTGCTTAAGATACCCTATTTTCAGTCTTCCCATCTGAATTAGCGCGCAGCGGCTTCCGGAGGGGCGGAGCGGGAGAGGGCAGCGAAGTCGGGTTTGGTGTCGGTCAATATCTCCAGGATAGCCTTGCGGTCGGATGGCGTCAGGTGCGCGAAATCCTTGCCGGCGTCCGCAGCGGTCAACACTTCGTGCAGTCGCCGATAGAGATAGCTTCTGGCTTCGAGCGGCAGGGCGTTGAAGGCTTCGGAGTAGATGAGATAGCTGCAAGGGTAGCGAAGAAGCCGATGGTGCAGATCGAGTTGATGCAGCGAACGGTGTTGATGGTCGAACGGCCCTTGCGCCGCGAACTGTTCTGCGAACCCGGAGGTTCCGGTGACGGTATCGGTCAGCGGAGCCTCCTGCACGAAAAGCATGGCCTTCAGCAGCGGCTCACAGACGCTCCGAATACGACTGGAAGTACTGTCGGAGTGGTAGTTGGCCGGGCGCTTTAGCTCCGTATTGAGCAGGGCCTCATCGAAGAGGGCCATACGGGTGTGGTAGTTGGCCTTGGTGAGCAGCGTATGGAAGCGAGTCTGGTGTTCGGCCACGAACAGAGCCACGATGTCGCTGGTAGGAACGATATAGGGCGTCGTATCGACCAGGCCCTTGAGGCTGGTTCGGTTGGCGCCTTTGTCGCGGTCGATGACCACGTTCTCGTCGCCCTGCGCGAAGACGTTGCCCATGTGGCGCATCGTCCCATGTTTGCCGGTAACGTACCATCCGCCCCAGCGTTCCGTCAGCGGGCTCTGGTCGGTGGTGAGATAGGTTCCGGCGCGAAATTCGGGCTGTCCATCGGCGTGCGCATAGACCGAACGCATGATGAGGCCCGGCACCCCGGCGGTCATGGAGGTGCTGTGGCACTGGAGGCACTCGTAGGTCTGACGCTGGAAACGGGGATGCCCGGTCGCCGCCTGCGTGAGCGTGTAGAAGACCGCGCCCAGTTGCGGATCCTGCGTGGCGACCTCCACGACCGAGCCGTCCTGCACCCAGCCGACGTAGGTACTGTCGTTGAAGTAGAGGGCGCGTGGGGCGTTCGGGGTGATAAGCTCGCGCTGGAAGCTGGTCTTGGAAAAGACGAGCATCTGTGACGAGATCGGAATTTTCAACTGCGCCAATACGGAACTCAAATAACCGTTGCGCGCATTGTAGGTCAGACGGATCTGCCCGGCATCCATCTGTTTTTGCAGGCGGCTGATCGGATCGTCCGGCGACCGCTTGATGTACTGAATGGCCGGGTGACCGAAGTCGTCCTCCTGCTGCCCCCCGCCCGCCAGACACAGGATTGGCAACAGCAACAGGCTGCCAAGCCACAGAGCCGCGCCTTTGACTCTCGAGTTTTGCATAACGTTGTGCTGAACTCCCACACAGAGGCCTTCCCGCCCGCATCGGCGAGGAAGCCTGGAACACTTCACCCCTATTATATCCTATGTGGGAGCGACTTGCCTGTTTTTTCGCAGCGTGTCAGGTCGGCAGAGGGGCGACTGGGGCTGGTATAATAGAGGCACCAACGATTTGTAAGGAGCAAAGAGGCCATGGCAGCGGAGCAATTGACGGCAGCGGTTCCCGACATGCGGGGACGGTTCGGGGCGTATGGCGGGCGATTCGTACCGGAGACCCTGATTCCGGCGCTGGATGAGCTGGCGGCGGAGTATGAGAAAGCGAAAGCCGATCCGGAGTTTCAGCGCGAACTCGACTACCATCTGCGCGACTTCGTCGGTCGCGCCACGCCGCTCTACCATGCCGAACGGCTCTCCGCGCAGTACGGCGCGCGCATCTACCTGAAACGCGAAGACCTGTGCCACACCGGGGCGCACAAGATCAACAACACGGCCGGGCAGATCCTGTTGACTCTACGCATGGGCAAGAAGCGGGTCATCGCGGAGACGGGGGCCGGGCAGCACGGCGTGGCGACCGCAACGGTCTGCGCCCGTTTCGGACTGAGTTGCGAAGTCTATATGGGCGAGGAGGATATGCGGCGGCAGGCCCTCAATGTGGCCCGAATGCGCCTGCTCGGCGCGAAGGTCATTCCGGTCACGAGCGGCACGGGGACGTTGAAAGACGCGACCAACGAGGCGATGCGCGACTGGGTCACGAACGTTCGCGATACGCACTATATCATCGGCTCCGTGGTGGGGCCGCATCCCTACCCGATGATCGTGCGCGATTTTCAGGCGGTGATCGGAGTCGAGACACGTCGGCAGTGTCTGGAGCGCGAAGGCCGACTGCCGGACTATGTGCTGGCCTGTGTGGGCGGCGGCTCCAACGCGATGGGGATGTTCTACCCGTTCATGGCGGATACGGAGGTGCAGTTGATCGGCATCGAGGCGGCGGGCGAGGGGCTGGACTCCGGGAAGCACTGCGCCCCGCTGACCGCAGGGACGCCGGGCGTCCTGCACGGCTCGGCCAGCTATCTGCTGCAGGACGACGACGGCCAGGTGGCGGAGACGCACTCGATCTCGGCCGGTCTCGACTATCCCGGCGTCGGCCCGGAGCACTCCTATCTGAAAGATTCCGGTCGTGCCACTTACGTTGCCGTCACCGACAGCGACGCCCTGAAGGCGCTGGAAAACCTGGCGCATACCGAAGGCATCATCTGCGCCCTGGAGACCGCCCACGCGCTCGCCCACCTGGAAACGATGGAAGCGCAGCTGACCCCCGAGACCATTGTGGCGATCAGTCTCTCCGGTCGCGGCGACAAAGATATGGAGACCGTCGTCCGCGCCCTCGAACTAGGATAGATAGAAATGACTAAACAATAGCCCTTGTGCATCGAAACGAACAGGAATTGCCTCCCTCTCCGCTTGCGGGCGAGATAGAGTTCCCGCTTCCACCGTGCCAATAAAGTTGATAAAAAGTTGATCCTATGGTAAAATGAGAGCAGTAGGCAACCTATTTGAAAAGAGGCCAGAAGCTATGAGCCATGTGCTTGTTGTTGGCGCGGGACCCCGGCGTGCTCGTCTGATCGATCAGGGTTTAGAGGGTACCTCGGTCCGCGTGGTTCGCAAACAGTGGACGACTTTTCTCCATGCCCGGCAGGATTCGGCTCCGGCATTGGTCATTTATGATTTGTCGGGTGAGAACGCCCCGCAAACCGACGTATTAATGCGGCTTCCTTCCACGATGCCGAACGCTGGGGTTCTCTATCTTGCCGGTGCCGATGTGACCGGGTTGGAAGGTCTTAGCAATGCGTTACAGCAGCCTAACGTCGATTTCGTGCTGAATACAAGTGATTCGCGCGAGCTGCGTCTGCGAGCTTCGCGTCTGTTGGCACGGGGCAGGGAAACCGGTACTGCGCGTCCCGGCATCGATAAGGTGCCTACCGCAAACCTGCACAGCGCGTTGCAGCACACATTACCGCATCTGCATGCCAGTAACGGTCGTCTGGATGCCCAGGCGGTCAGCGCACTCTATGGAATCTCCCTGGCGGCCCTGTCGCGTGCCCTCGGCCGCTCGGAACAGGCCGTGCATAAGACGCCGAACAGCCCGCGAATCCAGCCCGCTCTACGGGTTTACGAACGGATTGCCGCGATGCTTTTACGATTGACGGGTTCGGAAATTGGCCTGCGGACCTGGATGCAGGCAAGCCATCCTGAACTGGAAGAGGAGACGCCTCTTGCGTTGCTTCTTAACGGGGAGGGAGAGGTTGTGGCGGATCTCCTTGAGGACGTTTTGCGTGGTGAGCCTGCCTGATGCTCACCGAGGCTGTCTTACTGACAACGTTGCCATCGCTTCCGACCCACGCTTTCGAGGGCGTTTTCTATCGCGCCATAGACCTGGAAGCGCTCTTCGGTTTTCATCAACCCACCCCTTATCCGCAGCCATTGCCTCTTTTTAGCGAAGGAGCGCGGCAGCGCGGCGCACGGTATACGCCGATTGGCGGACCAGCTTCGCTATATCTGGCTCTTGATCCGCAGACAGCCTATGCAGAAGCCAATCGCGTACATACGCAAGCCTGGCGCAGCGCCCCAGCAAGTGCGCCCGTATTGCCGCCGACCGTTCTGATCTCCGTGCGTGCGCGTCTCGATAGCGTATTGGACATAACAGATGCGGCCATCCAGCAGACCCTCCAAACAACCAACAGGGAACTGTTGCGCCCCTGGCGTTTAGCGCAGGCACGCGGTCATGCAGTGGCAACGCAACTGTTAGGGCAAGCCGCATTTGATTGCGCCAGCATACAGGCGATCCGTTATCCTTCTGCGCAGTCTGCGGGAGCGCATTGTCTCGTTGTCTTTCCAGAGCGACTGGTAACGCCTGCTTACGTCGAAATAGTAGTTGACGTTTAGACTAAATTGAACCTTCAAGTGCGGCCTCATCGAAGGCAAATGAGATCAAAAAGCATTTCGCGAACGTATTGCCAGGAATTTATGGCGTGTTAGGTATAGCCCGTTCGCTGTACCAGAGTGCCATAAA
>JBBQPO010000078.1:0-21374 GCA_038217285.1 Chthonomonadales bacterium | reverse complement strand
TGCACCTCTTTCTCCTGCTCCTGGCTCAAATCCCGTATCAGGCGGGGAAACAGGTTGAAGATCGTGGAGAACGGCAGGAGGCGCATGCTGCGGATCGCTTCGTCCAGTGCGTCCGACACCAGGCCCAGGCGCGTGATTCCGGCCTCGCTCGTCCGTTCCAGTCGGCCCAGCAACTGCCCCAGTCGCTCCAGCCGCCTCGTCTCGCGCTCATGGAAACCGTCCCGCTGTTCCCGGATTCCAGGGCGTGCGCCGCCGGCCGAGCCGTCCGACGGAACATCCGCCACCGCACGCCACGCGGCAGCATCACGACCCCACTCCTCCCACAGGGCCATCAGGTCGGGGATCAAGGCCAGGGCGCGCGTCAGGCGCGTGGTGTTTACGGCCATCTCTCCAGCCAGCGTCATCAGCGCGTCCAGTTTTTGCGGCTCCACGCGGAGGGTTGCAATCTGAAATACGGTCGGTGAGGGCAGCGCCTGCACCTCATCGAAAGCGGGAACCGATTCGCTCCCGACGGAGGGTGGCTCCTCGGCCGGGGCCGTCGGCTCATTCTGCGGGAGTTCCCGCAGGGGCGGAAGAGCGGCAGGAGGCTGCGCCTCTCCGAGCATCTCCGACAGAACGCCGGTCTGTTCCGGTTGCTGCCGGGCAGCGCCCTGCTCGCTCCCCGAGAGGTGCAGCAACGTGGTGCTGCCTTCCTCGGCAGCGATATCTGGTACTTCGCCAGCAGGTACTCCGCCGTCCGGTACCGTGCTGTCGTCCGGCGCGGATACGGCGGGAGAGAGATCGCCGCGCAACTGCGCGAGAACCTGTGGGATATCGACCCGCGCGGCCTCCCCGTCGCTGGCTTCCCGCGCCAGCCGCCGCATGGCGTCCAGGCCGTGGTAGAGCCGGTCTGCGGTTGCCGAAGACATCGTCAGGTGGCCACGCCGTGCCGCGCCGAGTTCGTCCTCGAAATGGTGCGCCAGGGTTTCCACTCCGGCGACGCCCAGCATCCGGGCCGCGCCCTTGAGGCTGTGGGCGCTGCGGAACAGCTCTTCCAGCACGGCGCTATCGCGCGGTTCCGCTTCCAGGCGGAGCAGCCCGTTCTCTAACGTCTGCAGATGTTCTTCGCTTTCGGCTTTGAACAGCGCACGAAGTTCCGGGTCATCGATCATGGTTGACATTTTGACTCACGGCGGTTACACATGACGTTCCTCCGTCAGATCGTAGACCTGAGCTGGGCCACGGCCTCCCGCAAGGTCTCGATGCCGGTGCGACTCTGGCCGATAGCGCCGGCGGTCTCCCGAGATCCCGTATTTAGCGCGTCCATGGATTCGAGGACCTGCTTGACGGCGGTGACCTGTTGCGGGACGCTCAATAGTGTCTGCTGCGCCGTGTCGGCGGCGACATTGCTGGCATCTTTGAGCTCGTTGAAGGCATCCACCGTCGCCCGCGCGCGTTGAATCGCTTGCTCCACCGTCTTGGTGCTCTCTTCGGTGGCCATCACCGTGGCATTGGTCGCCTTCTGAATATCGTCCACGAGCGCGTTGATACGCTCGGCAGACTTCCGGCTCGCATCGGCCAGCTTGCGAATTTCGGCGGCGATAACCGCGAAGCCCTTTCCGTGTTCGCCAGCACGGGCCGCTTCCACCGCCGCGTTGAGCGCGAGCATATTGGTCTGGATCGCCAGATCACCGACCTGATTGGTGATAGTGCTGATCTGCGCCGTCTGTTCGCTCAGTTTCAGAATCTGACCCGCAACAGTGGTGCCCACCTTCTCTTTCAGGTCGAGCATCCCCTCCTGCATCTGCCGCACCGTTTTTATGCCTTCGTTTGCCACCGCCACGGACTGCTGTACTCTGTCGGCAGCGGCCTTCACCACCTCTGCCGTCTGGTTGAAAGAGGCGTCCAACTCGTCCATGGCCGTGGTTGTCTGATTCACCGCCGCCGACTGGCTCATAGCGGTGCGCTCATGCTCCTCGATGGTCGTCGCGAGCTCCACGCAGGTCGTGGAGAGGGCGTTCACGGTCTGCTGGAGCGGATGGGTGATCGAGCGATTGATCAGCGGTCCCAGCAGCAGACCGAAGAGCACGACGACTCCCACCAGGAAGCCCCACTGCAACAGCCCTCGGGAGTGAATCAGCGCTTCCGCCTCCTGCTTACGCTCCGTGTTCTCGGCTGTCGTCAGTCCGACCGCCTCATCGATTCCCTGCTGATGTTCGTTATAGTCCTGCTGCAAAGCTCCCGCCAACAGCGCCGCCGTTCTGTTCCGGTCGCCTGCCAGAACCGCCGGAAAGAGCTGTTTTTCTATCGCGTCGAAGAAGCGTATCGCAGGGTCATGCGCCTTCACCAGCAACGCCTGCTTCAAGGTGTCGTGGGAGTCGGCAGAGAGCGCTTGCTGCCAACGGGTATGGGTCGCGTCGTAAGACTGCCGCAGAGCGCGCAGCTTCTGAATGAGTGCGCTGCGCTGTGCGCCGTCCGTGCTTGCCGCCAACTGCCGGGCTGCCAGAAAGGCCTCGCTGAGATTCAGAGGCGACGGTGCGATCTCCGCCAGCAGTTGCCGTGTGCGGAGAATGCTGTCCACGTAAGGGCCGTCTATCTGCAGTTGTTGGCGCGTGTTGTAGGAGAGGGCGGCATAGGTGCCGACCGCCACCACAAAGGCCAGCAGCAGCAGGGTCAACTTCGTCCGGATTTTCCAGTAGCGTACATTCATGATGGCTTCTCGTTTACTTGAAGAGTATCCTGCATCAACAGGCCGGGCAGATCGAGCAGGCTCAGCATCTGCGATCCATACGAGGCTGTGCCCCGAAGATAGGTCTGGCCATCCGTGCGGACGGGCATCACATCCGTTGTGGGCAGATAGAGCACATCGAGCAGCGCATCGACGAGCACACCGGCTCCCAGATCAGCACTGTTCACCACGACGACATTGCGACGCGCCCGCTCCTGTGCCGACGGCAGCCCCAGCGTTCCGGCGATATCTATGATCGTAATGAGATCGCCGCGCAGGTTCATCTGGCCGACGATATGCGCTGGACAGCAGGGCACCGGTGTCACGCTGCGCAGTTCGGTGAACTCCCGGATCGCCTGTAACTCGATGCCGAAGAACTCCTCCCCCAGGCGTACCACGGCCAGTGACAACAGGCCGCCCTGCTCCTGGCTCTCCAGCGGTCGGGCCAGACTACGGGCGCGCTCACGGAATATCGCCCTCTCCTCCGGAGCGGCATCGGGGCAGAAAACGTCCGATAGGACGGGCTGCAGGCTCTCCCCCGCTTCGCTCGACGCTTTCAGGCTCTGCGCAAGAGAGAGCAGATTCTCCAGGTGGAGCAGCATCACCACCTGCTCGCCCGACTTTACCAGGCCAACGAGGAAGGGGAGTTCGGAGGGCGCTTCCGCCTCGTATAGGGGCACGGGCGACCGCTGCTCGGGCGTGACATCACGCACGTTTTGCACCTCGTTGACGAGGAGGCCGATGGCGCTTCCTGCCCGCTCCAGTACAATGACGCAGTCCTCCAGGCGACAGCGCTGCGGCGAGTGTCCAAAACGCAGATTGAGGTCGATGACCGGCACGATCCGCCCACGCAGGTCGAAAACGCCGACGACGTAGTGCGGAGTCTCCTCCAGCGGGACGATCTCGGGTAACGGCACGATCTCACGCACAGCCGACGCCTCCACCGCATAACGGGAAGAACGCAGCCTGAAAATCAGAAAGGACGTGGCTTCCGTGTCATTCTCCTTCCGCCGACAACCGTTTCAAATGGAGTATCCAGTCCCCCGCTGTCGGCCCTCCAGAGAACCCCACCGCGGCGTCCGGAGGCATCTGCCGCAGAAGCTCCAGCGCCGTAACGTGCATCTTGCGCGTCCGCACAAGGTCGCCCTCGCTCCGGTAGAGCGCAGCCAGTTCCAGATAGGCCGCCGGCGACGTGGGAGCCAGATAGAGCGCCTTTTTCAACAGCAGTCTGGCGTCCTCGTAACGCCTCTGTTCCTGCGCGATCGAGGCCAGAAGCTCATAAGGTTCCGAAGCGAATGGAACCTCCTTGATAAGAAGCTCGCAGCAGTCGATCGCCTCTTCATAATGGCCGAGGTCCGCATGCGTCCGGGCCTGGAGCAGAAGCGCCCTGTCTCCAGGAGGCTCGGGCGGTGACGGCGGTGCTGCGGGTTTCGACGGAGTTTCGATGGGGATGTGCCGAGCTTTCCCCACCGCCAACCCGCGCTCCGACGCCCTTACAGACGCAGCGGCGGTGGATACGACCCGCTGCTCCGCCAGGGAGGGAGAGTTCGGCGCTTGCACCGCTGGATTCGGACTTCGGACGCCGGTGCGTCCGACTGCCACCATAGCCGGCGTTAAGCCGGAATCTGTGGGTTTGCCAATGCCGACGGAGGCTGTGCTCACGCGCTGATAGATTACCGATTCCGGAAACATCCGTGCTTGCAGCGGCTCCATCGACTGACCATAGGTCTCCGTGTGTCCCGTCATGAGATAGCCGCCGTCGCGCAACGTTCGGGCGAACTTGCGTAATACGGCGGACACGGATCCCGGATCGAAGTAGATGAAGACATTCCGACAGAGGATCAGATCCATATCATGGAGGCCCAGGGCCGCACCCGGAAAGGGGTCGCCCACGAGATTGCATAGGCCGAAGGTGACGAGAGAGCGGCTCGCCTCCGCGACTTGCAGGCCGCCCTCCCGGCGGTGAAAGTAGCGCTCCTGTAGTTCCGGTTCCACGGTGCGAAAGGACCACGGACTATAGATGCCCCGGCGCGCCTGCTGCAGCGCCGGCCCATCGATATCGGTTCCGAGGATGACGATCTCCCAGTTCCCGCCAGAGGCTGTCCCGCGCTGCGGCAGCAACGCGTCCACCAGGATGGCCAGGGAATACGCTTCCTCACCGGTCGAGCAGCCCGCGCTCCACAGGCGCAAGGTCCGCCTCGCCCGATTTCGTGAGATCAGTTCGGGCAGAATACGCTCCCGCAGGAGCGCCATCTGCCGTTTATCGCGGAAGAAATAGCTCTCATTGTTGGTCAGGTGCGCGGCAAGCTGCTCCCATTCGTTTGCGGCGTCCCGCGTGCCGGCTTGCAGCAGTCGATGGTACGCGTCGGCACTCTTCAGATGCAGTGTCGCTATACGGGTTGCGAGCGTCCTACGCAGCGCCTCACGCTCACGTGGCCGCAGATGAAGCCCCGTGCGCGCGGTGATCAAACGTTCGAAATCCTGGAAATCTGTCTCCTTCATAATAAGGCATACGCAGGTAGTTCGAGTTTAGCAGGCGACCAAAAAAAGAAATCTTCTTTCGACCATGCGGCTGCAAAATGTGCAGGAGAGAGAGGCAGGGTTTCGCAGAGGAGAACACGAACTTGTCTGGGTCACGACAACTGTCGACCGATGTCCGGAGAGCGTGTGCGCGGCACGAAATCCGAGGTCATGACGCGGAATCGGAAAGGAAATGGAACCATTGTCTGTTTTGACGGCAGAGCAGGCGCGGCAGTATGCAGCGCAGTCCTTCTTGCTGGTCTCCGGCTTGATCCCGGAAGAGGTGGCCGAGAGTGCGGAGGCCGCCCTATGGCGTCTTCTGGAAGCACGTCCCGATGATCCTGCGACGTGGGCGCAAAAGGCGGGACACCAGGCGTTCGACAGTTCGGAGCTCTCTGCCTGCTACACGTCGGCCATGCTGGGCGCGGCCGCGCAACTAGCCGGTGAGGCGCCGGAGGCCATCCAGGCTCCGAAGCGTCCCTATGCGATCAATGTGTTTCCCACGCCGGGTGAGTGGCATTGGCCCCCTCCGCATATCGATCATGCTATCAAGGAGCACGGCCATAAGACGTTCCCGCGCGCCTTTCGGATCGCGGCGATGACCTTTCTGAGCGACGTGCCACCGCACGGCGGCGGCACGGTCGTCTGGCCGGGCTCGCACGCTCTGCTGGAGCGACTTGCGTTGAGCGATCCGGCCCGATTCGAGCTGATGTGGGCGCTCAACCAGGAGCTGCCGCAACTCGATCTGGGGGATCCGGTCGAGATGACGCCGCGCCGCGGAGATGTGCTATTCTACTCGTATCTCTGCGCACACGCGGGCAGCCGGAACGTCAGTGACCGGCCGCGTCTGGCGCTCAATGCGAAATGGTAGCTCCTCCAACGATCATGAAAGAGAATCGATGAACACAACACTGGCCACGGAAACCCTGAAGACGGGCGAGCGCCTGACAGTCGAGTGCGTCCTCGCGCCCGATGCGGAGCGGGAGGCGCAGATACGCCCCTTTCTGGGCCACAAGCCGGCGAACTATCGCGCGCACATCGAGGCCGCGCTGACCGGACAGTGCGACGCGCTGGAGACCCGCTTCTATATCGGCCTGCTGGACGGCGAGATGGTCGGCAACATCATGACGGTGGAATCGGCAGGCATCGGGATTTTCGGCCATGTCCACACGCGGGAGGATCAGCGGCGCAAGGGCATCTGCGACGCCATTATGCGGCATCAGATGGACGATTTCCGCAGGCGGGAGGGGCATGTGCTGCTGCTGGGTACGGGCTACCAGAGTCCGGCCTACCGCATCTACGCCACGCATGGGTTTCGGGACTGGCCGGTCGGCAAGCCAGGCGCGATGCGCTACGACAGCGCGCCGCAAGAGGCATTCGAAGCGCGTTTCTTCGTCTCCGCGCCCTGCACTCCGGTCCCGGCCCGCTGGAAACACTGGCCACTGGCGGCTCTGTTGGCGACCGTTCCGGTGCCTGCCGCCTTGCGCAACCTGACCCTGAGCCTGTGGGGCGTGGGCCTTCTGGAAGGCGGCTACTCGCAGTTCCTGCACACGTATGGTTCTCGCCCCGAGGCTGCTGCGGCCGTGCTGGAGTCGGAGACGGGGGCCGTGACCGCTCTGGCGACCTGCGTCCCCGACGGCCGATGGCCCGGCATGCAGATTCTCGACCTGTTCGCGCATCCCGTCGCGACGACCGAAGACCTGTGCCGTCTCCTGACGTCGCTCCCGTTGCCCAACTCCCCTGTCCAGTCGTATGCCGACCCGCGGGATACGCAGAAGATTGCCGCTTTAGAAGCCGTGGGATTCCGCAAGACAGCGGTCCTGCCAGCCCAATTCCAGGAGAAAGAGGCCTGGCGCGACGTATGGCTCTATGCCCGGCCCTGAGCGGAGGTGTGGGATTCGTTCATAGAATTCCCGAACCCGCGAAGGCCGTTATCTCGGGATTGAAATCCCGAGATAACCGTTCTTGAAGTTCCCGAAGCGTGACGTCCGCTAACGAGCTGACGATGAGATCGGCTTGATCCAGACAGGAGTGCCGCGTCAATGCGTTCGGTACGGCCACGCAGTACAGCCCTGCTGCTTTCGCTGCCGCGATGCCGTTGACTGAGTCTTCCAGAACAACCGCCTGATCCGCGCCGATTTCGAAGTAAGCCAGCGCTTTGAGATAG
The DNA here is from genome assembly GCA_038217285.1 of Chthonomonadales bacterium. Lineage (GTDB taxonomy): Bacteria > Armatimonadota > Chthonomonadetes > Chthonomonadales > Chthonomonadaceae > JANXLO01. The sequence goes on along the minus strand of JBBQPO010000078.1, from coordinate 13,980 downwards.
AGTTCGGGGTCCGGCTTGGTACGGCTCACCTCATCGCCGCAGAAGAGGGCGTCGAAAGCGGTGGTCAATCCGAATCGAGAGAGATAGTTCGTGACCCATTCCCGCGGCGAACTGGAGACCAGTCCGACTTTCCAGCCCAGTTGTCGGGATTCATGCAGCCTGGCCTCTACGCCCGGCAGGAGCGTCTCCTCGATCATCAGCTCAGCAAAGCGCTTGCGGCGGCCTGTTCGGATCGCGTCCCGGTCTGTCGGGTGCCCCAGAAGCGTTTCCAGCGCCTCATACGGCGAGAATAGCCCCTGGCCCGCTCCTTTCCCAGTGTGCGCTACCCAGGTATCCAGCGCAAGGACATAGCCATGCCGGTCGAAGACTTCCTTCCAGGAGAGAAACTCGGGGGACTCCGTGTCGAGAATAAGACCATCAAAATCGAAGAGAACTGCCTGTATCACGCGTCTGCCTTTCCTGGCGGGTCGGATCTGACCGCCTGTCGTTGTTTCCGCTTATGTTCACTATCTCGGAGTTGCCGAACAGATGCCTGCCTGGGATTTGCAACCGATTCGGCAGTCGAGATGTCCACTCTTATTAGTGACAGCCCAGGCAATAGGAATGACTACAGTCGGCGACCGGTATTTCGGTGGTCAAGAGAATGGAGAATTTGAGAATGACTTTGAAACTGACGGAGGCTGTGCCGTGGGGACGGTTGGCAAGCGAGTATCTTCGAATGTTTGCTCTGACGCCGCAGGATCTTGACGGTCGCATCCTGGACTGTGGGGGCGGGCCGAGCAGTTTTACAGCGGAGATGGTGGCGCAAGGCAAGCAGGTGGCGAGCTGCGATCCGCTCTATCAGTTCACCGCCGAGGAGATTCGGCAGAGAATAGACGAGACCTATCCCAGAATTACGGCCCTTACCGAAGCCAGCCATGACAATTTTCTCTGGCACGACTACGGCTCTCCGGGGCAGTTAGGGCAGATGCGGATGCGCGCCATGCGCCTTTTTCTGTACGACTATACCGACGGTAAAGCGTCGGCATGTCGGTATATCACCGGAGAGCTGCCGAGTCTGCCGCTGCTTGCAGGTCATTTCGATCTGGCGCTCTGTTCCCATCTTCTCTTTACCTATAGCGAGCAGTTCTCGGAGGAGTTTCATCGGGCCGCCTTGGTGGAGATGCTGCGCGTCGCGACGGAAGTGCGCGTCTTTCCGCTGCTAACGGCCTTCTCCGGGGAGCTCTCTCCGCATCTGTCTCCGGTGATGGAGCATCTGCGAACTCTGGGCTATGCGGTGGAAGTGCGGCCAGTCGAGTATGAGTTTCAGCGCGGCGGAAACAAGATGCTCTGTGTTTCCGGCACCTCCCACGCCGGAGCGTGAGAGAGCAGACGGATCAATGGTGGAAGAGGAATGAGACGATGCCTGTGACGGTCACGACGCCCGAAGAGTGTGTTCACTATGTAGAGCGCGTGGGAATATGCACCTGGCGACACCAGCCGAAGCTCTCCTGGTTCCCCTCCCTGGAGGAGGTGACTGCATGGAGGGGCGTCGATGTGACGATGCAGACGTGGTTCTGGAAGGACGATCTGCACATCGAGCGCCGACTCTACTACGGGATGCTGCTGGCCCCCGACACCCCTGTGTTCGTGTCGCTGGCGCTTCTACCCGTTCTGATCGCCGCGCAGGGAGACATCGACGCGCGCACCCTCCACGAAAAAGGACTCCTGGCTTCGAATGCGCTGCGTGTCTACGAGCATGTCGAACGGGCCGGACCGACGGCGACGAAGGCGCTGCCCTGGCCTCCCGGCAGCCGCATGCTCTACCTCGCGACCCTGCAGCAGAAGTTTCTGCTGACCAAGGTCGATCTGACAGGCCGCACACGCGGTACCTACGGCTATCGCTGGGATCTCTGCGAGAAGGTTTTTCCCGACAGCTTTGCCCAGGCTTCGTGCCTCCGCGTCTCTGGTGCGCGCGAGCAGATTCTCGCGCACCTCAACCGGAACGGGGCGGAGGTTACGATGGAGCGAGCGGCCCGTCTCTTCCGATGGCAGCCACTTTAGGGAACACGGGCTCAGGCGGCTCCATGTTCGCGCAGAGGTTTGGCGACAGCGTTAGCTTTGTGCAGCCCCTTTACGGGCGGACCCGGAGGCTCGCTTATTCGGGAGCGTTTTGACGGACGACGAAATTGTGGTATACTATCTCTGTTCGTTACCATCTACACTTTGTGCATTGTGGTGTTGTCTCGCACTCCGGTTTGCGTCTCCACCCTGCTCGTGGTTTTCTTTTAATCCCCCGATCGTTGCACCCGCTTTGCAGTCTGCCTGAACCGGACTTCCGCTTCCCTGCGGAGACAGGCCGATTCCAGGAGAGTTTCTATCACCATGTCTTTCGACACGCTCGGCCTCCGCGCCGAACTGCTGCGCGCCCTCGGCGACGCAGGCTACACGATTCCGACTCCCGTTCAGATGCAGGCGATTCCTGTCATTCTGCAGGGCCGCGACGTTCTCGCTGGCGCCCAGACCGGTACCGGCAAGACCGCCGGGTTTGCCCTTCCGCTCCTGCAGCGTCTCAACGCCACGCCGGCGCGCGATCCGCGTGCCTTCCGCCCTGTCCGTGCCCTGATCCTGACCCCGACCCGCGAACTCGCGGCCCAGGTCGAAGAAAGCATACGGACCTACGGCAAATACCTTCCGACGAACTCGACCTGCGTCTTCGGCGGCGTCAACATCAACCCGCAGATCCAGGCGCTGCGCCGCGGCGTCGATGTGCTGGTGGCCACGCCCGGCCGCCTGCTCGACCATGTGCAGCAGCGCACGGTAGACCTCAGCCGCGTCGAAGTGCTGATTCTGGATGAGGCGGACCGGATGCTCGATATGGGCTTCATCCGCGACATTCGCCGCATCCTCAACCTGTTGCCGCCGCGCCGCCAGAACCTGCTCTTCTCCGCGACCTTCTCCAACGAGATCAAGGGGCTGGCGGACGACCTGCTCAACAACCCCATGCATGTGGAAGTGGCTCGCAAGAACGCCGAAAGCGACCTCGTGACCCAGGCGGTCTACATGTCGCACAAGGAGAACAAGCGGGATCTGCTGGTTCATCTGCTCATCGAGGCCAAAATTAGTCAGGCCCTCGTCTTCATGCGGACCAAGCACGGCGCGGACAAACTGGTCAAACAGTTGCAGATCGATGGCGTCTCGGCGGTTCCCATTCACGGCAACCGCAGCCAGGCGCAGCGGACCCGCGCCCTTGCCGACTTCAAAGCCGGGACGGTACGCATTCTGGTCGCGACCGACCTCGCCGCGCGCGGCCTGGACATCGACCAACTGCCGCATGTCATCAACTACGAGTTGCCCAACATTCCCGAGGACTATGTCCATCGCATCGGGCGTACCGGCAGAGCGGGGAGCACCGGCGAAGCCCTCTCCCTCGTCAGCATGGACGAGCAGGGTTACCTGAACGACATCGAAAAGCTGATTAAAAAGCGCATCGACCGCCGCGAACCTGTCGGCTACCGCCCGGCCCCGGTCTCGGCGCAGCCAGCCTTCAGCGCGCCGCGCATGTTCAACAGCCGTCCCGTCGCCCGCCCGCAAGGCTCCTATAACGGTGGTGGTGGTGCACCGGCGCGCCCGCAGCGTCCGCAGCCCTATCCGACCGCCGCGCCCCAGCAGGGCAACGCTCCCTATGGCAACGGACCGCGCCGTCCAAAACTCACCAATCGCGGCGACTAGTCCGCCGTAAGGCGTGACCTTACCACAAACTCTGCCTCCCTATCGCTATGGTATAATGGATTAACCACAGCAATAGGGAGGTATTTTGTCATGCCGTCTCAGACAATCGAAGAGCGCCTGGCAGCCTTAGAGGTGGAGGTTCTTCTGCTCAAGCGGCAACGGACCACGTCTACACAACCGCAGGCGCCCTGGTGGGAGCAGAGATGGGGCGCGTTCAAAGACGACTCCATGTACGACGAAGCCACGCGGCTCGGTGCAGAATACCGTAAGTCTCAACCCACGCCTGCGGACGACGATGTATCTGCTTGACACAGACCACATATCGCTTATTGATCGCAGCGACGGACACAACATTCGTGTCCGTCTCGCTGCTGTATCACCCGACGAGGTTTTCGCCAGCATCATCAGTTACGAAGAGCAGATGCGTGGTTGGCTCGCACATATCAACTCGCTACGCAGGATGGACCAACAGTTAGACGGATACCGTCGGCTGGAACGTATGCTTCAGTTCTACTGTACTACCCCATTATTGCCCTTCGATCAGAAGGCGATAGAGCACTTCCAACGCCTCTGGATGGCCCGTGTCCGCATCGGCACCATGGATTTGAAAATCGCCTCTATAGCTCTCGCGAACGATGCCGTTCTACTGACGCGTAACCTGTCGGATTTCGGGAAAGTGCCTGACCTTCGAATTGAAGACTGGTCGGCATAGCGCGACCTTATTTCTCTTACAGAGCGGCAGAACATAAACCTCCCGATTGTTTGTTCTGCGCGATGTCGGCTGTAGGTACGTTCGATAGGTCAGAAACAAAGTGTATATTCCTGCTCCGGTCTCGGCCGTCTTCAACAGCAAGACCGTCGCCCCCGCCCGCAGTGTCCGCAGCCCTATCCGCCCGCCGCGCCCCGGCAGGGCAACGCTCCCTACGGCAACGGGCCGCGCCGTCCCAGGATCAACCGCTGTCAGGTGTGACCGCCAACCCTCTGCCTCCCTATTGCTATGGTAAAATTGGTGGACCATAGCGAGTGGGAGGCATTCTGTTATTTCATCTCAATAGCTATAAGACCGCTTGCCAGCACCAAAGGCAAACCGCTCAACTTCCTTGGGCAGGCAGATATCGGCTTCGTCTAGGTCACGCTTCAGTTCGTAGAGCCGTGCCACATAGGATTATTTTCCTGTCTCCCCGCCCTCGTAGTAGTGCCTAAAGGCCTCTCGGATCTCTGCTCGGTCGTTCACAAAATCAAGGTTGATATGCGCGTTACCGTCAGGACGCTCGGCGATAATCTCCATATCATAATCAGTCTCGCCACCTTACCCGTCAAGGAAGCAACAGCAGCCACACCTGCCGATCCAGCAGTCCCCCGGCTGGAGAGCTACCATCCGAGCCACCATCGGAACCAACACAACCGCGATGAGGTCGCGACCCACAAGCCTCTGTGAAAGCTTAACAACAACCACCTTTCGCAGACGACTGCCTATATAGATACATATATGTTACAATCCAACCTGCACCAACCCCTAGAATAATCACCTAGCCAATAAAAAATAGGCAGAAGGATTGACACGCCACGATTCCAGATGCTATACTCTTCCATCAGTACGATCCCCTGCCCAACAGGAGGCTGCCCAATGTCCGAGCGAGAGAGCATCGTTGCAGAGCAGATTGCTCATGCTGAGTATCAACTCAATGACGCATTGCATCGGGCGGAGGATTACAAGCAGAAGGCTGAGGTGCAGGAGACGAAGGCAAGAGAACTTGAGGGAGCTATCCGGTTTCTGAGAGACTACCAGGCCAAACTTGGACTGGGTAAGACTATGATAAGGATTACCAGTGTTCCGCATCATGGATCTTCAACTGTAGGCATCAGGTCGCTCACGCACCAGTATCTGGTTATGACTACAGAGTTTAGTTATGCGGACCTTCGAGACTATATCAACCAGTATATAACTGATCCGAACGACCGGAGTATACGGGCTGAGTTGTCATACAACAAAACTAAAGGATTCGTCGAGCGTATCGCTCCTAGTCACTATCGCTCCCTGGTTCCTGGCGCTGACGCAGGGCCAGCAACCTCGTTGCCAGTACTTACAGAACTAGGTTCTGGCGATCAAGACAAAGAAGATTTCGAGGATGGCGATCCGCCTGGATTAGAGGAATATTAAAAGGTTTGCCCCTAGTCGAAGACTAGGGGCAAGGCTGCTAAGTCTCTCGCAAAGACCGTAGCAGTAAACTGGCAAACCGGAGCTTGCTAGTCTTTATGTTGAATTAAGATTATACCTCACTTTTCCGAGTGAGAGCAAGCTTCGTTTTGCCACTCTTACTAGAGGAGTGCAAAATGCACCTTGGAAACAACGGGCCACGCCCGCCGATCAAACATCGGTGTACTGTCAAGGGACAGTGGCTCACCGACACTCGCTTACACCTTGGGCTTCGTGTCCATGATGTAGCCAACGATCTGCGAGTCAACCAGGGACGAGTCAGCGAGGCTGAAATTGGCCTCAAAGACGTCAAGCCTGAGTTCATGGCCGCGCTCGATGCCTACTACGCGGCGAGACTCGATCCGCAGTAACCACTCTGCATGATTCGGCCCAGATAGATCTGCTGTACTATCTGGGTGTCTCTTTTTGTATATGGAGATCACTGCAATGAACTGGCCTTCTGTCGAACCTATGTACAGGTAGTTAACAAGAGTTGACCTCGCAAGTAAACTATACATGTGATGCGCATCGAGGCAGGAATCCGTCCCGTTCGCGCCGAAATCGCAGACACTATTCCGATTTACGAGGAAGGCGAGGCGCATGGACGGGAAGTTGATTCTGGGTGTGGACATTGGGGGAACCAAGTCGGCAGTCGTTCTGGCGACTACCGATGGTGAGATACGGCAGCGCCGCAGCGAGCCGACGCGCCCGGACCTGCGCGGCCCGCTCGAAGTGCTGGAGCGGCTGGCGGCTATGGCGCGTGAGCTGCTGACGGCGGAGGACGTGAAGCCGGGCTCCGTGCGCGGGGTCGGTGTCTCCTGTGGGGGACCGCTCGATACCAAAACGGGTATCGTCTATGCCCCGCCGAACCTCCCCGGCTGGGAAGGCGTTCCGGTACGACAGTTCTTCGAGAAGGCGCTGGCGCTGCCGGTTCGGGTGGAAAACGACGCCAACGCCACCGCGCTTGCCGAATGGCGGTTCGGAGCCGGGCAGGGAACACGCAACTTCGTCTTCCTCACGATGGGCACCGGTATCGGCGGCGGCATCATCCTGGATGGAAGGCTGGCGCACGGCGCGAACGATCTGGCCGGCGAGATCGGACACCAGACCATTCTGATGAACGGTCCGCTGTGCGGCTGCGGCAAGCGCGGCTGCCTCGAAGCCCTCGCCTCCGGCCCCGCGATCGCCCGCCTCGCCCGCGAAAGCGCCCGCTACGGCCGGCACAGACGGGTGTTGATGCTGGCAGGCGGTAAGCCCGCCGACATCACCGCCTATCATATCATCGAAGCGGCGAAAGAGGGCGATCCGTTCGCCATACAGATTCTCGAAGAGGCCGGAACCTATATGGGGGTCGGGATCGCCAACGTGATGCAGATGCTCAACCCGGAGTGCATCGCTCTGGGCACCATCGCCGTCCATGCAGGCGACCTGATCATGCACCCCATCGAGGCGGCAGTCGAAGAGTTCGCATGGAAACGTATCCGGGATGCCTGCCGCATCGTCCCCGCTGCCCTTGGAGACCGCGCGCAGGATCTCGCCGCCATCGCTCTCTGGTTGACCGACCCGGAATAGCGCCTACTCCGAGGGGCGCGGGAGGGGCGGAAGGTCGGCGCGGCGCAGGCACCATTCCAGCACCCAGGGCCACTCCCCGTAACCGTAGTAGGGGCTGATGTGTCCGGCTCCCGGCAGTTTGTGGATTGGGATCTCTAGCTTCTGCGCGTACCCGCTCGACTGGTCGAACGTCGCGTAGTCGTCGGTATCGGAGGCGATCAGCACGGTCTGGTGGGCGGCGCTTTTCAGCGCGGCGGGATTCACGGGCGGCGGAAAGAACTGCGTCACCGTCTCCGGCACATCGATAGGCGGAATTTGCGGCACGATGTAAGGCGGCGCGACCAGCAGCACACGGTCGGCGACCGGGCCGCCTGTCGGGGTACGGGTGGCCGTGTAGTGAATCCAGTTGATACTGCCCAGACTGTGCGCCAGGATGGTCAACGGCGCGTCCGGCGACTGCGCGGCGATCTCCGCCATCGCCGCTGTCAGGCCCTGCTGCCACGCTGCCAGCACCGGTGCGCCCGGATCGGGCATCTTCGGATAGAAAACCTTTTTGCCCGCGGCCGTCAGTTTTTGAACCAGATGTTCCTGCCAGTGCGCGGGCTTGTTGCCGCCCCAGCCGTGCAGGATAAGAAAAATGTCGTCTGCCATATTTGCCTCTCTGTCCGCCCTATAGAATTCGGTCTTAGCTTCTCTATCCTCGCCGCGTAATCCTCCGCTCTGTCTCTGCACCTCGCGCTGACATCCGATCAGGCGGATTTGTTTTCGATGCGGGCCGTGCCGGTGCGTTCGAACTTGTTCCAGCCGACCGCTCCGCCGCGTACCGCCGCCACGATCGATTTCAGGATGACGTAGTACATCAACTGTCGGTAGACGAAGCGCTGGAAGAAGAGCCAGGGCAGGAGACGCCAGTTCGCGCGGTCCATGCGTATCGCGATCACCGCGCCGACAAACTCCAGCAGGAACATCGCCAGGAAGTAGAAGCCGAACTTCAGGAAGTTGCCTTCAAAGAGCGAGTAGACCATCGCCACATCCATAAAGGGCGAGATGGCGGGAAACAGGATCTGGAACATCCACAGGCTCGGCAGTGCGATCCAGCCGAACGCGCCGTGCTGACCCAGCGCATCCTGATGTTTCCACAGGCACTGCAGTGTGCCGAAAGCCCAGCGGAACCGCTGCTTCGCCAGGTTCTTCATCGTCTCCGGCGCTTCGGTATAGGCCATTGCGCTGCTCTCGTTCTCGATGCGCCAGCCCGCGCGCCGCAGCTTCCAGGTCAGATCCGTGTCCTCGGCCAGCGTGTCGTGCGTGTAGCCGCCGACCTGCCGGACCGCCTCACGACGCAGAGCGCCGACAGCTCCCGGAACCACCGTGATACAGTTCAGCAGATCGTAGCCGCGCCGGTCGAAGTTCTGGCTGGTGATATACTCCAGCGCCTGCCAGCGGGTCCAGATGTTGTGCGTGTTTCCGACGCGTACATTGCCGGAGACAGCGCCCACTTTCGGGTCGGCGAAGTGACGGACGAGTTTGGCCACCGTGTCCGGCGCGAACAGCGTGTCGGCATCAAGGGAGATCAGAATGTCGCCTGTCGCCACTTCGAGGCCGCGATTCAGGGCGGTCGCCTTGCCGCCGTTCTCCTTGTGAATGACCAGCACACGCGGATCGTCCACAAAGGCGCTGGAGGCAATGGCAAACGTCGCGTCCTTGCTCCCGTCGTCCACGACGATGACCTGAAGGTGAGGATAGCCGCACTCCAGCAGCGAATGCACGGTGCGTGCAATGACCTTCTCCTCATTGTAGGCGGCGATGACTACCGAGACGGAGGGCGTGAAATCGGTTGGGAAGACGCGCCGCTGCTCACGCGCCCGCTGGAAGAGCGCCAGAACGACGAAGATCACCACGCGCGACACGCCCAGTATGATCGAAAGCGTGAACAGCGTCGTCAGGGTACGCTGGAAGAGATAGCTCACCTCGAACACATACCGGTCGGCGCCGACGAGGTAGACGTCGCTGCCGCCGACGGAGGGCATCAGCTTCGACTTCGGTATCCGGCTGATGTCGGCGACCGACGTAAAGGTGTAACCCATCGCCCGTAGTTTGGTGATGATCTCCGGCAGAGCCTGGAGCGTTCGGCTGCGGTCCGGCGGATTGCCGCCCGCGTCGTGCAACAGAACGACGCTGCCCACATCGCGGTTGTTGACGACACTGTTGACGATGTCGCGGTAGTCCCGTGGGCTGTTGTGATCCTGCGCCCCGGTGCCCGGCTTGAGATTGAAAAGCCGCCAGTCCTGGGGATCGTTCTTTTCGCCGACCGTCAGATAGTTCAGGTCGGCGGCGACCAGCATCGGCGAGACCTCTTTGCCGGTGGTCGGCTCGACATCTCCCCCATAGGGAGGGCGGAACAGCGTGGTGGAGTGCCCGGTGATCGACTGAATCACGCGCTGAGTCAGTGTCAGTTCCAGATGCTGATGTTCGATACTGAGCCGGAACATATCCGGATGATCCCACGAGTGGTTGCCGATCTCGTGGCCTTCGTCCCACATGCGCCGGATCAGCTCCGGGTTCTCCTCCGCCTGCTTGCCCACCACAAAGAATGTCGCCGGAACCTGATACTTTTTCAACAGATCCAGCACCTGCGGTGTCCAGGTCGGGTCAGGGCCGTCGTCGAAGGTCAGGACGATCTTCTTATCGGGGTTGCCGTCCTTGCCGCCGCTGTAGCGGCGCACCACCCAGCCAGAGGGCAGCATGGGAGTTCCATCCGCGTTTTTGCGGTAGGTCTCGGAGATGAGCATACCGGTTTTCGGACTGCGGATGACTTCTCGCGCGCCGTCCGTCGGACCGGCCTGGGGCTGCAGCAGTTCGCCGTCCCCCTCGAAATCGATCTGTCCCTGTCCCTTGTACTGGATCGTATCAAGCCCACCGCTGTCGACCTTTTTGCCCCAGTCGGTATTCCAGGCATCGACCTGGAAGAACGTCCACAGGCTGGGATCCTCGGCTCCCAGGAACCAGAGAGCGCCGCCGCGAACGCCGCGTGCTTTCCCAATCTGCAGTTGGTTGAAGACGCTCACCGCGTCCTGCATCCAGACGACATGCTGCTCTTCCTGAGAATGGCCAGCGCTGTCTATCGTCGTATCGGAATAGTGAAAGGTAGGGTTCAAACTGGATCTGTCGAGCCGAATCACGGCGTCCGGCTGACTCTCTTTGGCGATGATGACCGCGCTCTGGTAGGTCAGGGAGTCGGCTCCATTCTTGGGATCCCCGATTCGCCAGTCGTAGGCCTGATTGCCGACGCCCATCACGATCTTTTCACGCGGCACGTCGAGGAGCAGGGTGCGTAGATTCTTCTCCGTCCAGGCGATGCCTGCGACGGGGCCGGGCGCGGTGCCGCCTGCATGCTGGTCGTAGAACATGGGGACGATCCAGTCATTGAACTGCGCCAGACCCACCATATCGAACGTGTCGTTTTCGAGCTGAACGTCCTGGGTGACAAGCAGGCCATGCGGATGGAGCGCGGCATACAGCTCCTTCATGAACTGAACGAGATTGCCGCGGTCGATGTCCACGACCTCTTCGAAGTCGATATTGATGCCCTGATAGCTCTCGTGCAGCAGCCAGTCCCGCAGGTGGAGGATGACATTGGCGCGGGCCTTCGGGTTGCTCAGCATCTGATGCAACGCAATGGGATCAAAGTCGCCCCGTCCCTCTTCTTCGGTTCCCTTACGGGTAAAATTGTTGAACAACGGCAGCACCGGAATCTTATGGTCGTGTGCCAGCGGCGTGATTTCGTCACGGTCCGACTTCTGACGGGCGTCCAGGAACGGCGTCGATTTAGGATCGGTGTAGTCGGTTCCGGCGGCCTTAAGGTGCAGCCACTCGGGTATCAGGTGCGTGATAGCGCTGATATTGCGCTGCAGCGAGGCTTTGGATGTCTGTTCCCAGTTGACATAGAACCCCGCGACGACGGGAGTTTGCGGCCCCAGGGGACGGATGGCGCGGCGGTCCGCGTCTGTGCGGCGGCGAGCCGCCCGGTCGTGCCGATACTTCGCTTCCAACTCCTGCCGTTTGGTCTCTTCCTGGGCCTGCTTGTAGGCCATCTGCCCGCGGATATGATCGTCCACAGCCGGGTCTAGATGCCCGAAGTCGCGAAGCGCCACCATTTTCGGCAGCGCGTTGCGTGGCATGAGCGGCAGCGCGATCAGGCTGACAATCAGCAGGATCGCGCCCGCTCCGATCAGAAATAGGCCGGTGATAAGCCCACGTCGTACCCAGGGCCAGCGCCGCCGATCCGAGTCATAGAAAACGGGAAACGAGGGGATGGGCGGAGTGTCCCGAGGGGCATCCTCCCCCATTGGGGCCGACGCAGCGGGCGAGGGCGGTTCGTCAGGCGTGATGCTGCTGTCCGACGGCGAGTTTATGTCACTGTGTGAGGCTTCGTTGTCCACGATGCACGGTCTCCAGATGCTGCGCCATTTCCGAAATGGTGACGAAACGATACCCGTCGCGGCGCAGCCGGGCGATCAGGTCGGGCAACATCTGCAGGGTCGGCTCGATGCCGTCGTGCAGCAGAATGTCGGAACCGTTGGCAAGGTCTTTGAGCGTGCGCGCTTCGATAACCTCTGGAGACGGTTTGGCGAAATCGCCCGGGTCGTCTGTCCAGAAGACGGTGCGCATCTTCTGTTTGGCAGCAGCCTGGTAGACGACCTCACTATGGTGGCCGCCCGGAGGGCGAAAGCTGAGTGGGCTGACCCCGCAGGCGCGGCGGATCGCGTCATTAGCCTGACGTATCTCCGCTCCGGCTTGTTCCGTGGTCAGTTTGTCCAGGTTAATATGATTATACGTGTGATTGCCGATCTCGTGACCGTCGCGGGCGATAGCCATCACGAGAGAGGGAGCTTCGTCCACCTTCTTGCCGACAACAAAAAAAGTAGCTTTCACATGTTCACGTTTCAGCAGCGTGAGCAGCCGGCCCGTGAACTTGGGATGAGGGCCATCGTCGAAAGTGAGGGCGACCTCGCGGCGGGACTTCTCGCCTCGCCAGAGGCTGACAAGGCGCTCGCCCTGCCAGCGGTTGACCGCCTCGCCCGGCAACACCCACAGGAGGGGCGCTTTACCGGATTTAGGGGCGATAGAACCCGACTGAGGCGTTTTCGAGGCCGCGCGCGTCACCGCAAGCACAACCGCCAGACCGGCAGCAGCCAGACTCGCCAACGTGAACCGTCCCCTGCGCCCCATCGTCCTGCTCTTCACACTCTTACTCCCGCTCCGCCGTTTTGACATTTCCCGCTGCTTGGGCTATACTCTTGCATCCGCACACTCTGCGCAACACTCTATTATACAGCATGGCGCGCACCCATTTCGCTGGCTCGGTCGGTGCCGCATACAAATCCGCAAACATCTCGCTTTTCCATTACGTAAATTCTAAGGGACAGATTTCTCATCCGAGTCAGGGGCAGCCTCTTTCCACACCCTGACAGGTTCACGCAAGAGTTGCGAGGAAGGATAGACAGGATGCAAGGACGGTACATGCCGCGGAAGAGCCGCGACGCCCGTGTTCGTCGTTACCTCAGCCTGACCGCCCTGACGATGGCGCTAACGCCTCTACTGGCCGTCCGCAGCGCCGCCGAAGACCCGAAACCGGGCCGCGGTGGGGAAGTCACCGATATCCAGACGCTCGTTTCGAAACTGGACGATCTGGAAACCGCGCTCAAAGTGACGAAATACGAGCCGCAGGAACTGGAGAAGATCGGTCCGGACTTCAAGACCACCTACTCCGTTCGGAACCTGAACCTTCAGTTCAAGCAGCCGGACAAGCTTCGGTTGGAGGGCCACTCCGCTACGCGCGGCAGCGCCCTGATGATTCTCAATGGGACGGTGCGGTTCTATTCAGTGCCGAAATTCCATCTCAAAAAGTCGGAGGATCTCGTGAATGCGCCTGGCAAGCGCCAGTCTCTGCTGGAGTACAGCGGCCTGATCGTACCGGAGACGCTCCACTTCATGCAGGCGCAGTTCGTCAAGATGGAAGCGCTGCAGGGCGAGAACAAGGCGGTCTTCGATCTGACCTACCAGAATGCCGGCGCCGGTGCGCACTATCGCGTCTGGATCGACACCCGAACCCGGATCACGACGAAGCGCGAATGGTACGACAGCGCCAACAAACTGCGGGCGACCTTCGCCTACCTCGATCCACGCGAAGTGACCCCTGGCCTCTGGCTGCCTGGTCGTCTACAGGTCAAAAACGCGGAGGGGACCGTGGCTGCGGAAGTCACCTTTAGCGAGGCAAAAGCCAATCAGAAACTTGCCGACAGTCTGTTCGATGTCAACCAGTAGAAGAGGGATCCGTGTTTTCATCGCCGTCATGTAAGGAGCGGCCAGTCGAGGGGGGCCGGCCGTGAGCGTTCCCGATGAGTCTCTCGCGCAACCTCCGAATTTCGCCTTTCGTTCCCACTGGCAAATTCTGACCGCCTGGTTCCTTGTTCTCAGCACCGGCCTGCGGCTGTTTCCACTTTTCGCGCTGGAACTGGCTC
>JBBQPO010000077.1:0-21564 GCA_038217285.1 Chthonomonadales bacterium | reverse complement strand
TGAGCTTGAGGTCATAGACGTTACCAATATCGAATAGATCGGCCTGGCTGCTTCGTTTTCCAATCATGTGAGCATGGTCTCCTGGGAGCATTGTGTGATGGCTATAGATTCACCACACAACCCAACAATTCCTTTGGTTTGTAAGGCGACTTTTCGGCCGCGCTTCTAGGTGGAACGCCGGCTTTCGATCCCGACGCAGGCGGGGGAGGGGCTCCTCCAGGGCTACCTTGTCTCTGTCCTCCGGGACCCTGTCCTGCAAGGCCTTGAGTATAGCTAATGACGGAGGTGAATCCCACGCACACCACAATAAACGTCAGGTTCAAGCGCTGGAGTGTTGTTCTAGGTAACAGCAATGTCTAATCTCCTCTTAAGTGTCTCTTTGCTTCGCAGTGAATTGCCCCTCTGGCGCGGTTTGCCTCACCAGAGGGTAGTATAGACAGCTTAAATGAAAATTAGATGAAAGACTTCCGTATGCCCCAACTGTTTTTAAATTATCCTCTGATGGGAGAGCACAAGAAAGCAAGTTGTCGGCACTGCAACGGTCAGGGCAGAACGGTGATCCGCGTACGATAGGCGTTGTCGTCGATGAAGCGGAAGCCACCGGCGACCAGTCCGATACGGAACTCATGGACGCCCGGCGTCTTGACGCGGACATAGCCGACCACCGTGGTTGTTTCTCCGGGCGCAAGCGTCGGTTTGCCGAAGCCGAACAGCCAGGGCCACGAGCCGGGATTGTGGCCGCCGACCTCGAAGTCGGTCGAGACGCGCAGATGCAGCAGGCCGGCCGTCTCCCCATAACCCATCTCGTAAGCAGCCTGCTTCTCATCGTAGGTAAATGGAGGAGTGGGCTTCGTCGTCAGCGGGGCGGTCGTCGGCAGGTTGTTGCGGACGGTCATCGTCACCTTCAGAAGTTCGCCTGCTTTCAGGGTTTTCGGACTGAACTCGGCGGCGATCAGATGGGGCAGCTTCTCCTGCGGAATATCGACTCTCAGGGTCATCGGCCAGGTTCGAATCCTGTTGTCATCGACGCCCTGCTCCCAGATCACATTATAGCGGGTCGGAACCAGAATCCCTCCTGGCAGCTTCGTCACGACGAAGTTTTCGTTGACCGCGTCACTGGCGGCGACCTGTCCGTTCAGCAGGACACGCCCGCCCTTCAAGTGGACTCCGGTAAGTGCGAAAACATCGCCGATCTTCGCCGGGTTCGGGGAGAGGAAGTCGATGCGCGGTGAACCCGTCGGCCAGACGATTCCCAGGACGAGCGACGTGCTGGAAAAGCCTGCGCGGAGAACGTGCAGCTCCGCCCGGTTTGTGGCAGGTCGATCCCAAAAGTCGGCGGGCATCCAGAAGGTCACGGCATCCGGCTCGACGGACGTCACCCACAGGGGGATATTCTCCATCTCCACGACAGGCGGCGCGGTATTTGGCTTCACGCCGGGCACTTTCAGTTTCACCAGCGAACCCGGTCGAATATTTGCGTTCTTCGGCATGGGAAGAACATAGGGCGGACGCGGAGCGGTATCGGCAACGCCCTGCTGCGTCTCCTTTTCGTCGAAACGGGAGGAGGCATCGGCATGCACCACAGTCTGTCCGGCATCTGTCAGCGGAACCACCGTATTGCCCGCCAAAGTTGCCTGGGTCGCCTTCAACTCCACGCCCGTCCCCGCGCCGTAGAAGACATTGCCCCGGAGAATGTAGCCGCCGGAGCGCGTCTTATCGCGTCCGTTCTGGCGCAATACGACCAGTTGCCCGGTGGGGCGGCGCGTGTCGAACCCGAAGACGTTGTTCTCGAACAGATCGTCCTGTCCATTCTCGACTTCGATGGCGCGGCTGGAATCGTTGACGCAGGTGTTGCCGCGCACGATACAGCGACGTGAATAGCCGAGCCACATGCCGTAGTTGGAGTTGGAGCAGTTGTTGTTCTCAATGACGGTATCGTCCACGAAATCCGCCTCGATGGCGTTGTTGGGTGAGAAGGAACAGTCGTTGCCGCGCAGGATATTGCGGTTAGAGGCGTTCAGAGGAGGCACGATGACGCCGGGCGTGATCGGCCCCTCGTTAGCCCGAATAAAAATAGCGTCGCCCCCAAAGCGCAGGTCATTGCCTTCGATGGTGTTCTCGTTGCTGTTATGGTCGATGCCGACGGCCTGCGAGTCGTAGGTCTGCCATCCGGTGAGAGCCTGATACAGGGTGCCCTCCCCGGTGGTACACCAGACGGCGCGATTGTGCCGGAAGATGTTGCGCGACGAGTTCCAGAGATGCAGACCCCAGTTGCCGTTGAACGAAAAGTCGCCGTCCTCGATCACATTTTTCTCGGAACGCACCACATCGATCCCGTCCCACTGATACTGAGAACGACACCGCTCCAGCGCGCACTCCCGGCTGTCCCGCAGCAGAATACCGCCGCCATGCGTGTCCTCCGGCTGCGTGCCGCTCTCGTCGATCACCGTACCGGGCGGCAGGTCGGCGTTGTGAGCAGAGACGCAGTCCACCAACTTCACGCCGCTGCTCCGCTCGATGACAATGCCCCAGAGATAGCCGCTCACCTCGGCCCTGCGAATCGTGACATTATGCGCATCGGTAATATGCAGGCCGATCCCCAGAGACTTACCGGGGCCGAGAAGCCGCACCTTGGAGAAATCGACGGTGAAATCGCTGCCGGAAATCTGCACGGCTCCGGCCCCATCATCGGTAACATGGTAGACACCGGGCTTTATCACGGCATTCTGCGTGATCTTTGTATGCGGCCCGATCTCTGTCGGCGGCAGGGCGGTTGCTGCTTGCGGCAACAACCCCATGCAAAATAGAATACCGATCATCCGTTGGCTCACGTGGGTTCCCCTTGTCACAGTCGTTGGTTTGCCGGCAGATTGCCCGTATACCGACCCAATTCCTGCGTCACCTCAATTTTTGTGTGCGGATAAGTCCGGGTACACTAACGTAGATTAGTGAAACGTTGTTGTGGGAAGGAGTGGCCAAGTCGTGGCGGAGGCGAATAGCAGAGACGAAGACAGCGCGGATGTGATCGGGGCGGGCCTGCCGCAGGACAGTGCAGACCACAATATCGATGAGGAAGCGATTCTGGCGGCGGCGCAGCGTGTCTGTGAAACGGCGCTGGGTCCAAACGCCGAGGCGACGGATCGGGGAGCGGAGCCGAACCGCGCCAACTTTCGCGCCCTGGCGCAGAACGGACTGCTGGGTCTGGCGATCCCGCGGGAGTACGGCGGACTGGATGCGAGTGGAGCGACGCAGCGCAAGTTCACGCAGTTGCTTGCTTCCTATTGCGGGGTCACGACATTTACGCAGGCGCAGCATCACGGGCCGTCGCGGATGATCGCCAACGGCCCGAATGCGGAACTGAAGCGCCGCCTTCTGCCGGATCTGGCGAGCGGCACACAGCTGAGCGGCATCTCGTTCGCGCACCTCCGCCGTCCGGGACCGCCTGTCCTGCGCGCGGAACCGGTCGAGGGTGGCTGGCGACTGCAGGGCACTGCGCCCTGGGTGACCGGGTGGGGGCTCATTTCGCAGTTGGTCTTTGGAGCAACGTTGCCGGATGGGCGCTTCCTCTACGTCTGGTCCCCCACGCGCCGCGACGAGTTCCCGGATCTTTTCGAGTACATCACGCCGCCGGAAGGGAATTGGGGTGCGCTCACCGCCTCCCCGCCGCTCGCCCTCTGCGCCATGAACGCCTCCGCCACCGCAGAACTGACGCTGAACGACTGGTTTATCCCCGCCGCCCACCGCCTCTCGGAGTCCGACCGGGAGACGATGCAGCGCAACGACCGCAACGGGGTGCTGGGCGCGACCGCCATGCCGCTGGGATGCGCCGCCGCCGCTATTCGCCTGCTCGAAACGACGGCGGAAAATCGGCCTATCGCGGCGATCCATCGCGCGGCCCAGACGTTTGCGGGGGAGTGGGCAGAGGTGGAGAGACAGGTGGACGAATGGAACGGTCGGGGCGCGGAGTCGGAGTTTTTCGCCAACGCCGTGCGTGTGCGCGCCTGGTGCATCGAACTGGCGCTCCGCGCGGCCCATGCGGCGGTTACGGCCAGCAGTGGAGCGGCCAACCTGCTCTCGCATCCCGCGCAGCGGTTGCTGCGTGAAGCGATGTTCTACACGGTTCAGGCGCAGACGCACGAGGTCATGGACGCCACACTGGCGCGTCTCGAAAGGGCAGGGCGCTCGGGTTAAAGGTAGGAAGCCGCTCGGGGGGACTGTGGTTTTCACGCCGAACTCTTTCGGGAACTCCAGCGATGAAGGAGCCTGCGTCTCTGACAGATCAGCAAGAGCATTTAGACAAGGCGCTGTCAGAAGGCGTTAATTCCTGGTCGTTTGCTCGATTTCCTCTCTTATGTTTTGCAGGCTTCCCGCATGGGAAACCGGCTTGAAACAGAGTGTGCCGGCGAATTTCGCTGGCACACTCCTCTACAAACCGCCTCCTAGCCAGGAATTGTTCGCTGATCTCTCGCCTGCTCAGGTTCTCGTTCCGTTGTCTCGTTCGCATGCGAAGGGGCGGCATTCCACGTGAATGCCGCCCCAACGATCTGCCTTGAGGGCCTCTGGGGATCTACCCGTGCCAGTCCACATCGGTGACTTCTTTGGCGTGGGCCACGATGAAATCACGGCGCGGTTCGACCTTTTCGCTCATAAAGATATCGAACATCTCCAGCGCGGCGGGCAGATTCTCCGGGTCGATCTGCACCTGCGCTAGTTGACGTTTCTCGACATCCATGGTGGTATCCGCCAGATCGATGGCATCCATCTCGCCCAGTCCTTTGAACCGGTTGACCACGACATCGCGCTTGTTGCGCACGCTCTTCAGGATCACGTCGCGCTCGGCCTCGTTCTTGGCGTAGTACTGATCGTTCTTGCCGACCTTGATGCGGAAAAGCGGCGGCTGCGCGATGTAGACATGCCCGTTTTCGAGCAGCGGGCGCATGTAGTACCAGAGGAACGTGAGCAGCAGCGTCCGGATATGGTCGCCGTCCACATCGGCGTCGGTCATGATGATAAGCTTGTGGTAACGCAGCTTGCTCAGATCGTAGCTGGGGCCACGGCTCTTGTCTGCTTTGGTCTCCAGCAGCTCGCTGTTGGGATCTTCCTCATCCTCATTGGTGCCGTAGGCGATGCCGGTGCCGAGGGCGGTGATCATGGCGCGGATCTCTTCGTTCTCCAGCACCTTGTCGACGCGGGTCTTGCCCGCATTCAAGATCTTGCCGCGCAGTGGCAGGATGGCCTGGGTACGGCGGTCACGGCCCTGTTTGGCGGGCCCACCGGCCGAATCGCCTTCCACGAGGAACAGCTCGCACTTCCGGGGATCTTTGTCGGTGCAGTCGGCGAGCTTGCCGGGCAGCGAGTTCGAGTCCAGGGCGTTTTGTCGCTTCACCAGCTCTGAGGCACGGCGCGCGGCATCACGGGCCCGCTGACTGGTCAGCGACTTGTCGATGATGCGCTTGGCGACCGCAGGGTTCTCTTCCAGATACTCCGCCAGTTTCTCCCCAACGATCGCGGCGATGATCCCCTCGATCTCGTTGTTGATGAGGCGGTGCTTCTCCTGGCCGTTGAAAAGCGGGTGGGTCAGCTTGACGGAGACGATAGCGGTCAGGCCCTCGCGCACGTCGTCGCCGGAGAAGTTCGAGTCCTTCTCCTTCAAAATCCCGATGCGGCGGGCGTAGTTGTTGAGGACGCGTGTCAGCGCCGTCTTCAGGCCGGAGACATGGGTGCCGCCGTCGGGGGTATTGATGTTGTTGGCGAACGAGAGGATCGTGTCCTGATAGCTGGAGTTGTACTGGAACGCGACCTCGGCGATGGTCGTGTCACGCGCGCCGCCGAAGTAGATCGGCTTGTGCAGCGGGTCCTTGGTTTCGTTGAGGTGCTCGACATACTCCAGAATGCCCTTGGTGAAGTGAAACACCCGATGCACAGGCAGCGGCTTGACGTCCTCCTGCTCGACGCCCTCGGAAATCTCCGGCAGAGCCAGATCCCTTTCGTTGGTGAAGGTGAGGGTCAGGTTCTTGTTCAGGTAGGCGAGCTCGCGCAGTCGGCGCTCGATCTTCTCGCCGTCGTACTGATGGTCGGCGAAGATCTCGGGGTCGGCATGCCACTTTACCAGCGAGCCGTGTTCGCCCGGCTTGGCCTTGCCGATCACCTTCAGTTGTTCGACGGTGACGCCGCGCTCGAAGCGAATACGATGGACTTTGCTGTCCCGCCAGATCGTGATCTCCATCCAGTCGGCGGTCGCGTTCACACATGAGACGCCGACGCCGTGCAGTCCGCCGGAGACCTTGTAGGCGCCGCTGTCGAACTTACCGCCCGCGTGGAGTTTGGTCAGCGCCAACTCAACGCCGGGAATGCCGTACTGGGTGTTGATATCGACCGGGAAACCGCGCCCGTTGTCCTTCACAGAGACGCTGCCGTCGGCATAGAGAACGACATCGATCTGGTCGCAATGGCCCGCCATCGCCTCATCTACCGAGTTGTCGCTGACTTCGGTGAAGAGATGTTGCAGGGCCTTGCCGTCCGTGCCGCCGATGTACATACCGGGGCGCAGACGCACGGCCTCCAGGCCTTCCAAAACCTGAATCTGGCTGGCACCGTACGCCGCCGAGACATGGCCGACAGAGCCGATGTTCTCCATCTGGACATCTTCCACGGCCCGTTCTGCGGCGGTGCGCTTCGTCGTCTCTTCGCCCGGTGCATGACCGTTCGAACCGGACCCTTCCAGATTTATACGCGTAGGGGCTTTACCAGCCATGGGGGCTTTACTAGCCATAGAGTCGATCTCCTCCATTATGCGGCCTGTTTTGGTGCGTTCTGCGGCTCACGGCGCTCGGGTTCAGGGGAGTGGTGCAACCTGCGGATCGAGCGAACGGGCAAGGGCAGAGGGCGAGCATCAGGCATGCCCGCAACAAGTGTCAACGTCTTTCGACGAGCGTGTAATAGTATGGTTATTATACCACAAAACGTGCCTTTCTGTCTACTACAAACGGTAACGTTCTGTCTACTACGGCAGAACGTCGAAAACCGGAATTCAGACGGTAGAGGCGGTGTCGAGGCAGAGCTTCCTCTTGACTTATACGTCGCGGCAGGGTAGACTATATCCGACTAAACTAGTCGGCGACCGATTTGGTCGGAGAGGAGCCGGGACGATGTTGAGCCTGAGCAAAAAAGCGGACTATGCCCTGCTGGCCCTGTCGTATCTGGCGCACTCCAAAGCGGGACGCGCGGTCAATACGAAAGAGATCGCCGAACAGTACTCCATACCGGGGGAGCTGCTCGCCAAAATATTACAGCGTCTCGCGAAAGCGCAACTGGTCGTCTCGACCCCCGGCCCGACCGGCGGCTATCGGCTGGCGCGCACACCGGAAACCATCAGTATCGGCTCGGTCGTAGCAGCGATAGACGGCGCGCCCGCGATCACCCACTGCATGAAGACCGCTGCCAACGCCTGTGGGCAGCACGACCGCTGCACGGTCCGCCTGCCGCTGGCCCGGATCAACGCCCGAATACTTCAGATGCTCGAGCTGATCTCCATCGCGGAGATCAGCCAGGACGAGACGCCGCAGACCGACATCGGGTTTCGGCGGCAGCCGTCCCGTTTGACCGAACACACGAAAACAACCGCATCGTCCTAACGAGGGAAATATACCATGACGACCGCTACAAATACGCTCGAAGAGATTGCGCGTCAGGACTACAAATATGGGTTCGTGACCGACATCGAGTCGGAGACCATTCCGATGGGGCTGAGCGAAGATATTGTCCGCCTGATCTCCTCCAAGAAGAATGAGCCGGAGTGGCTGCTGGAGTGGCGGCTGAAAGCCTACCGGCACTGGCTGACCCTGTCGGAGCCGGAGTGGCCCAACGTTCACTATCCGAAGATCGACTATCAGAACCTCTACTACTACTCCGCGCCCAAGCCCAAAAAGGTGCTGAACAGTCTCGACGAGGTCGATCCGGAGCTGCTGGCGACCTTCGACAAGCTAGGCATCTCCCTGCTCGAACAGAAGCGCCTGTCCGGTGTGGCGGTCGATGCGGTCTTCGACAGCGTCTCCGTCACCACGACGTTCAAGGGCAAGCTGCTCGAACTCGGCATCATTTTCGGCTCGTTCTCCGAGGCGGTGAAGGAGCATCCGGAGCTGGTGCGCCAGTACCTCGGCTCCGTCGTGCCGTACTCCGACAACTATTTCGCGGCGCTCAATTCGGCGGTCTTCAGCGACGGCTCCTTCTGCTACATTCCGAAGGGCGTTCGCTGCCCCATGGAACTGTCCACCTATTTCCGCATCAACGCGGCCAATACGGGGCAGTTCGAGCGCACCCTCCTCATTGCGGATGAGGGCGGCTATGTCTCCTATCTCGAAGGCTGCACGGCCCCCATGCGGGACGAAAACCAGCTTCACGCCGCCGTGGTCGAGTTGGTTGCGCTCAAAGACGCGACGATCAAGTACTCCACGGTGCAGAACTGGTACCCCGGCGACAAGGACGGCAAGGGCGGCATCTACAACTTCGTCACCAAGCGTGGCAAAGCGATGGAGAGCGCCAAGATCACCTGGACGCAGGTCGAGACCGGATCGGCGATCACCTGGAAATATCCCTCCTGCATCCTGCAGGGCGACAACGCGGTCGGCGAGTTCTACTCGGTCGCGCTGACCAACCACCGCCAGCAGGCCGACACCGGCACGAAGATGATCCATATCGGCAAGAACACCCGCAGCACCATCGTCTCCAAGGGCATCTCGGCGGGGCACGGCCAGAACACCTATCGCGGGCTGGTACGCATCAACCCCGGCGCCGACGGCGCACGCAACTACTCCCAGTGCGACTCGATGCTGCTGGGCGACCGCTGTGGGGCGCACACCTTCCCCTATATCGACGTGCGCAACCCGACCGCGCAGGTCGAGCACGAAGCCTCGACCTCGAAGATCGGCGAAGACCAGATCTTCTACTGCAAGCAACGCGGCATCTCCGCCGAGGACGCCGTGAACATGATCGTCAACGGCTTCTGCAAAGAGGTGTTCCGCGAACTGCCGATGGAGTTCGCTGTGGAAGCGCAGAAACTGCTCGGCGTCAGCCTCGAAGGCAGCGTCGGCTAAGGCCAAAATTTCGAATTTCGAATTGAAGAGGATAAAGATTACTGATGGCACTACTGGAGATAGAGAACCTGCACGCCGAGGTGGGCGGCAAGGAGATCCTGCGCGGGATTAATCTAACGATCAATCCGGGCGAGGTTCACGCGATCATGGGGCCGAACGGCTCCGGTAAGAGTACGCTGGCCGGAGTTCTGGCGGGTCGCGAAGCGTATCAGATAACAGAGGGCGCGATCCGGTTCGGGGGCAAAGACCTGCTGGAACTGGAGCCTGAAGAGCGGGCGGCGGAAGGGCTGTTCCTGGCGTTTCAGTACCCGGTCGAGCTGCCGGGCGTCAACAACCAGTATTTCCTGCGCTCGGCTCTAAACTCGGTTCGGAAGTACCGCGAGCAGGAGCCGCTGGACGGTGTCGAGTTCCTGAAGCTGATGCGCGAGAAGCTGAACATCCTGCATATCGACCGCGAGCTGATGAACCGTCCGGTCAACCACGGATTCTCCGGCGGCGAGAAGAAACGCAACGAGATCTTCCAGATGGCGGTGCTCGAGCCGAAGCTGGCGATCCTGGACGAGACCGATTCGGGGCTGGACATCGACGCCCTGCGGGTGGTGGCGGACGGCGTGAACGCGCTACGCAGCCCGGAGCGCGGCTTCGTAGTCATCACGCACTATCAGCGGCTGCTGGACTATATCGTGCCCGATTTCGTGCATGTGCTGGCGCATGGCAGGATCGTGCAGTCCGGCGGCAAGGAGCTGGCGCTGGAGCTGGAAGCGAAGGGCTACGGCTGGCTGGAAGCCGGCGCGGCGACTCCGGAACCGGTCACGGCATAGTGAGCAAGGAGAATTTAGCAACGATGACGCAGTCCGTGCAGCCGCAGAAGGGCTATCTGGAAGCCTTCGCGGAGTTCGAGCGCCATGTAGCGGCGGGGCCCTCCTGGCTGACTCCGCTGCGCAAGGCCGCAATCTCCCGCTTCCGCGAGGTCGGTCTTCCGACCCGCCACGACGAAGAGTGGCGGTTCACCAATCCCGCGCCGCTGGCGGATATTCCGTTTCAGACGGCAAAGCCGGGACAACAGGTTGTGACGGCGGCAGAACTCGCTCCCTTCGCCTTTGCGGAGATGGGGACGACGCGGCTGGTCTTCGTCGATGGCGGCTATGTGCCCGACCTCTCTTCGGTCGGAACGCTGCCGCAGGGCGTGACCGTCAGCAGTCTGGCCGAAGCCTTCGCGGCGCATCACCCGGCCATCGAGCCGCATCTGGCGCGTATCGCGAAGTTCGACACGGCGTTTCCGGCGCTGAATACGGCGTTTCTGAGCGATGGGGCGTTTGTCCATATCCCCAAGAGCGTCGTCGTCACCGAGCCGATTCATCTGCTGTTCATCTCGACGGCATCCGCCGAGCCGACGGTCGCGCATCCGCGCACCCTCATCGTAGCGGAAGAGAACAGTCAGGCGACCGTGGTCGAGAGTTATGCGGGGATCGGCGACGGCGTCACCTTTACGAACGCCGTGACGGAGATCGTGGTGGCGCAGAGCGCGAACCTGGACCACTACAAACTCAATCGCGAGAGCCGGAACGGCTACCATGTCGCGACGATGCAGGTGCAGATGGGGCGCGAGAGCGTCTTCTCTTCGCACTCCATCAATCTCGGCGGCCTGTTCGTGCGCAACGACGCCAACGCGACGCTGGGCGCGGAGTATGCCGAATGCACGCTCAATGGCCTCTCGCTGGTGGACGGTAAGCGGCTGGTGGACAACCATACGTCCATCGACCATGCGCTTCCGAACTGCAACAGCCACGAGCTCTACAAGTACATCATAGACGACCAGGCGCGCGGCGTCTTCAACGGCAAGATCTATGTGCGTGAGGATGCGCAGAAGACCGACGCCAAGCAGACTAATCGGGCGCTCCTGCTCTCCGCCGACGCGCAGATCAACACCAAGCCGCAGTTGGAGATCTTCGCCGACGATGTGAAATGTACCCACGGCGCGACCATCGGGCAGCTCGACCCGGAACAGATGTTCTACCTTCGGTCGCGCGGCATCCCGAAAGTAGAAGCCCGCAATCTGCTGATCTACGCTTTCGCCGGTGACGTCATCAGCCGCATTAAGATAGCGGCCCTGCGTGACGCGCTGGACGCGATCCTGCTGGCCCAGTTGCCGCAACGTTAGAGAGAGGTTTGGAAAGGTCGTCAGAAATGTCATCCGCGACTATCGAGATGGGCATCGAGGAGACACTCGGAACGCCCGCAGAGTACGATGTCTGGAAGGTTCGGGCCGACTTCCCGATCCTTACGCAGAAGGTGCACGGCAAGCCGCTCGTCTATCTAGACAACGCCAACACCACCCAGAAGCCGCAGCAGGTTCTGGACGCGCTCAGCACCTACTACGCCGAATACAACTCCAATGTGCACCGCGCCTCCCATGCTCTGGGAGAGCGGGCGACGGAGGCGTATGAGGGCGGGCGGGCGAAGGTGCAGAAGTTCCTGAACGCCCGGCGCTTCGAGGAGATCGTCTTCGTGCGCAACGCGACAGAGGGCGTCAACCTCGTCGCGCAGACCTTCGGGCGCAAATATGTGCATGAAGGCGACGAGATTCTGATTACCGCGATGGAGCACCATGCCAATATCGTGCCGTGGCAGATGCTCTGCGCGGAAAAGGGCGCGACCCTGCGCGTCATACCGATGAACGACGCGGGCGAACTGCTGCTGGACGAGTACGAAAAGCTGCTATCGCCGCGCACGAAGCTGGTCGGGATCACGCAGATGTCCAACGCGCTCGGCACGGTCAACCCCGTGAAGGAGATGATCGCGACGGCGCACAAGCACGGGGTACCGGTGCTGGTCGATGGGGCGCAGTCGGCCTACCACGTGGCGGTCGATGTGCAGGATCTCGACTGTGACTTCTTCGTCTTCTCCGGGCACAAACTCTACGGCCCGACCGGGATCGGTGTCCTCTACGGCAAGTACGCGCATCTGGAGGCCATGCCTCCCTTCATGGGCGGCGGCGACATGATCGAAAAGGTCACCTTCGAGGAGACCACTTTCAACGTACCGCCGTATCGCTTTGAGGCTGGAACGCCGCATATCGCGGGAGGCATTGGCCTGGGCGCGGCGGTGGACTATCTCACCGGCCTGGGCATGGCGAATATCGCGGCCTACGAGCGTGACCTGATGTCTTACGGCACCGCAGCCCTCAGTCAGGTTCCCGGCCTGCGCATGATGGGGACAGCGCAGCACAAGGCCAGCGTCTACTCGTTTACGCTCGACGGCATCCATCCCAACGACTGTGGCGAGCTTCTGGACCGGCAGGGTATCGCCGTCCGCGTCGGGCAGCACTGCGCGCATCCGGTGCTCCAGCGCTTCGGACTGACCGCGACCGTGCGCGCTTCACTCGGCTGCTACAACACCCGCGAAGAGATCGACGCGCTGGTGCGCGGGCTGCACAAAGTTCGCGAGCTGATGAGCTAACACAAGAGAAATGATGACAGAGACACAACAGCAACAGGCAGACGACCTAATTGAGGCGTTCGAGATGTTCGACGACTGGGAAGACAAGTATCGCTTCCTGATCGATCTGGGGCGCAAACTGCCTGCCTTGCCGGAATCCGAGAAGACCGAGGAGAACCGTATTCACGGCTGCCAGAGTCGCGTCTGGGTCGTGGCCGAGAAGCGCTCCGCCCCAGAAGGCGATGTCGTGGAGTTCGTGGCGGACAGCGACTCCGATATCGTGAAAGGGCTGATCTCCATCCTGCGCCGCGTCTTCTACGGGCAGACGGCGGATCGGATCTTACAGTTCGATATCGAGGGCTTGCTGCATCGCCTGGAGTTGGACCAACACCTGAGCATGAACCGACGCAACGGGCTCTACGAAATGATTCAGCGGATCAAGCGCCTGGCGCTCGCGCTTCAGACCGACTCTGCCCGCCCCCTGGAGGCAACATAATGACCGTGGAATTGACACCGATCGAAACCGAGATCATCAAGAACGAGATCATCGAGGCCATGAAGACCGTGTACGACCCGGAAATCCCGGTCAGCATCTACGAGCTCGGCCTCATCTACGAGGTGGATGTGGACACGGACGGCTCGGCCAACATCCGCATGACGCTCACCTCGCCGGGTTGCCCGGTCGCGGGCACGCTGCCGGGCGAGGTCGAGTCGAAAGCGCGTGCAGAATCCGGCGCGACCGATGTGGAAGTGGAAGTGGTCTGGGACCCGACCTGGACGATGGACATGATGTCCGATGGCGCGAAACTCGAACTCGGCCTGCTCTGACTTCTATTTGTGAGCGCCTGGCAGCTTCGCACAGAGCAGCGAAGGTTTTGTTGGCTGCCAATAGGTAATGCGCGGCGGCTGAGAGGCTGCTGGAGGGAAATGAGATGAGCGATACGACACTGACCGAAAACGCCGACCCAACGATCACGCTGACGCCCGCCGCCATTGTGCGCGTCAACTTTTTGATGGCGAAGCAGGGCAAACCGAACCTCTCGTTGCGTCTCGGCGTCAAGGGCGGAGGCTGTTCCGGCCTCTCCTATTCACTGGGCCTCGAAGAGATGCCGACGGAACGCGACCACATCCTCGAAATCGGCGGGCTGACCGTCCTCGTAGATCGCAAAAGCGCCCGCTTTCTCGAAGGCATGGAACTCGACTACACCACCAAAAACCTGCTCGAAGGCGGCTGGAAGTTCTCCAACCCCAACGCCCAGCGCAGTTGCGGTTGCGGCACCTCCTTCACCCCCAAATAACGATTCTCATCCTTCTGCGTTTATACACGGAGGAAACGCAATAGCTACATCAGCACTTTCGCGTACAGAGATCGTTCGGGGCGGGTTCGAGATGGGAGCGCAGTTCGCGCTCATAGATCTCTTCCCTGCGCCGAACGGTCATCTTTTGGTTTTGGACGTCGGCTCCGCTGTATTGATAGCTGGCCATTTTTTATGGATGATGATACGTGCATGCCCTGGATTGTACGGGCTTTCCTCTACCCAAATTCGGTCGCCGACCTTCGGAATCAACCTGCTGAGATCTACTCCACGACCAACGTTTCTGCGTCCAATGAAGCAGAGTGGCAATACTCGCCCGTCATCAAGTCTTACTTCAAAGTATGCGTCCGCTTTGTGCTCAATGACCTCTCCTGCGAAGTTTTCCGGCACCGGCTCCTCACTCGCCTGACGGGGCCGTCCATTTCTTGTTGTGTATCCTATGATCGGTTTCGGCTTGAGAGAGTTGACGTAGGCGTAACTCCAGTTGAAAAACGGCTTGAGTTCCTCGGTTTTCTCGAAGAGAGTGTCCGGAACCTCCACGTAACTCTTTTGGACGATCCCATACTGCTCGTGAAGTTTCGCATCATATTTTTTCAGGAATGCTACTCGTTTCGCGGTGGGCAGACGAAGACCCATGACGCCCGCCCTGGAGAGAAAACTGAACATATGGCCGTTTACAGAGGTATAGGGAATCTCCTCGCCTTTGCACTCGATATTCGGGTTGGTGGCGATGAGCTTCTCGTACAACGCTACCTTCTCTGGCGGGATTCTATCCGTTGATTTCGTCATCAGACAGTGCCCTTTCTGTAGCATTTTAAGAATGTCGAGTGTCGGCTCTCAGCAACTGTTTGGGAGAGCATGAGATTCGCCCATGCCCGCTTAAGGATCCTCAACAGTGACCAGACCGTTTTCAATAAATTGAACGACGAGTTCTTTCCCTCTCAGTAGATCTGTCCCAAGCAACGGTCGCTTCCCCATAGCTAAAACCGCTACCTGGCGTTCCTGACCTTCCCAAACAATTGTCGCTACATGAACATCCGCCTTTATAGCGTCATCGTTGGCCAGATTCGCTATCATCTCTTGTAGATAAGGCAAGCCCAGCATCGCAGTTACTGCTGTCGGTAGTACCAATGCACCGGCAAAACCGGTATCGACAACGAATTCAATGGAAATATCAGTTCGGTTTGGCAGTCGAAACATGACATTCACACATGCTTGCATATCCAGTACGATGCCATTCGTCAACGTGGCGTCCTCGTAAGTGTGCCGCCTAAAGCAAATGCGGCATCATATCCAATGCGTTTACCATAAATGGCTGCTTGCGGATGTCTGGACTGTACCTGGAGACCAGCGACCACGGGATCGACATCGATGGCATAGTCGCCGGTTTCGATATCGATGGAGACGATTTTGCCGATATTCTCCTCTGTCTCCACCTGATGGCGGATAGTCTGCTCGTAAAACTCCTCACCGCGTCGAACAATCTCCTCACCTGTATAGAAGGGGTGCGGCATCCTAGTTCTCTCCTCTCGTCACGGAATAGTCTATTATACACGGTATATAGCGGCGTCTGAGAGGCTGCCGGAGGAAACCACTGTTGGGCAGGAGGAACACTTTCGTCCCAATCTTGAGCATATTGCAGCAAACCGGTCATGAGTTGTTGGATATTGGTTGCACAGCAGGATTCTGCCGGGGCCTTGCACCACATACATAGAGACGCTGTTTCTGGAAGGCTGTTTCATGCGTACGGTCGTCAGAAGAGAGCGCTCTGTCGTCCCGGAAACCTCAGAGAGGCTACTCGTAGGGAAGAGCCTGCTTTCTATTTTTCAAGGAGACCCGTTTTATGCCTGCTCATATCGCCCTGTATCGTGTGAACGAACGTTGTGCTGTCCTCCCTGTCGCGTCTTGGAAACATCGCGCTGCTCATATGGTCTTGCACGTGTGGCTCCTGCTGATGTTGCTTGGATTCGCAAGCAGGGCATCCGCCGATATTATCGACAAGCAGAAGGCGCTCGATGCCTACTCCTGGTGGGACAACCGCGACTGGGACTGGTACAAAGCGAATATCCCGTTTTTCGAGTGCCCGGATCGGGAGATCGTCACGACCTGGTACTATCGCTGGGAGTTGGTAACGAAGCATCTGACCTACGGTTCACCGAACAGCGGATACAGTTTCACCGAGTTCATGGATCGTCCTTTCTGGAGCGGAGCGTACGGCGCGATCAGTTGCCCGGCCGGGCATCAACTCTACGAAGTGCGCTGGCTGCGCGATCCACGGTACGCCCGCGACTATGCGCGCTACTGGTTTCGTACCCCCGGTTCGCAGCCGCGCAACTACGGCTGCTGGCTGACCGATGCGGTCTGGGCCGCCAACGAGGTCCATCCCGATACCGCCTTCGTAAAAGATCTGTTGCCCGACCTGAAGAAAAACTTTGAAGGCTGGGAGCAGCGGCAATTTGTGCCTGAGAAGGGGCTGTTCTGGCAAAACGGTCACGACGATGGGATGGAGTTCAACATCAATAGTCGCCAGACAAAGGACATTTTGCGCGGTGCGAACGGCTATCGCCCGGACTTCAACGCCTATATGTATGCCGATGCCCTCGCAATCGCCAACATCGCTCATCTCGCCGAAGAGGAGCAAACGGCCAGGGATTACACCGCAAAGGCGGCTTCGCTCAAGCAGAAGCTACAGGCGTTGCTCTGGGATCCGCAACGCGCGTTCTTCTTCCCGATGGCGATGCGTGACGAAACCGATGCCGATGGCAACAGGGTCCTCAAGAACACCCTGACCTATCAGTCCGGCAAATATGCAGGCAGCGACCATGGCCGCGAGGAGTACGGATACGTTCCGTGGCAGTTCAACCTGCCGGATCCCGGCTACGAGTCGGCGTGGAAGTTTCTGATGGACTCCAACTATTTCCTGGCGGACCATGGTCCGACGACGGTAGAGCGCCACGACCCGCTGTTCGTCCTCAAAAACTCGTGCTGCTGGTGGAGCGGACAGTCCTGGCCCTACGCCACGGCGCAGACACTCAAGGCGATGGCGAACCTGCTGCACAACTACAAGCAGAACGTCGTCACGCGCGACGACTACGGGAATCTGCTCCACACGTTTGCGATCTCTCACCGCAAGAACGGGACGCCTTACCTCGCGGAGGCTCTGAACCCCGATACGGGCTCCTTCGAGGGCCACGACTCCTACAACCATAGCGAGCACTACTTCCACAGCAGCTTCAACGACCTCGTCATCACGGGGTTGGTCGGGCTCAAAACGGGTGCAGGCGACACCCTCGAAATCGATCCTCTGGCGTCCTTGGACTGGCCCTGGTTCGCACTGGACGACGTCTCTTACCACGGTCATCGCCTCAGTATCTTCTGGGATCGCGACGGCTCGCGCTACCGTCGCGGCGCAGGTCTGCATGTTTTGGCGGACGGCAAGCCCCTCGCTTCGCGCAGCTCTCTGGGTAAGATCATCACCAAGCTTCCCGCACTCAAAACGCTCCGCGTCCCCGTGAATACGCCCCGTAACTACGCGGTCAACAACGACGGCGATTACTATCCGCGCCTGAACGCCTCGTTCACGGACCCGCGCACCCCGATCAGCGCCGTCAACGACGGCAATATCTGGTATGCCAAAAGCCCTCCCAACCGCTGGACCACCGTTGGCTCTCCGAACGCGACCGACTGGATCACGCTGGATCTCGGCGCTCCACGCCGGGTCGATCAGGTAAAGCTCTACTTCCTGGACGATGGCGCAGAAGTGGCCGCTCCGCTCCGCTATGCGGTGGAGACCTGGAACGGCAGCGGCTGGATCCCACTCTCCGGTGCGACCCGGACGCCTGCCAACCCGACCGGGCATCGCGCCAACACCGTCGCTTTCTCTCCCAGGGATGTGCAGCAACTGCGCATCGTGTTCACGCATTCCACCGCAGGCAAGACCGGACTCAGCGAGATCGAGGTCTGGGGAGAGGGGCAGGGACTCTATACCGCTACGCCGCCCCCGCCCGGCAACCTGGCGCTGAACCTGAAAGGAGAAGGCTTTCCGAAGGCGGACGCCTCTTTCCATGACATCTATGGCGGCCTTCCGAAATGGGCGAACGACGGTCGCGTGAACTACCGTCCCACTCCGGTAAACCGCTGGACCAGTTATGGCTCCAAGAGCCCCACCGACTGGTTGGAGATCGATTTCGGCGTAGGGAAAGAGGTCGGCAGAGTCGAGCTTTATCTCTACGACGATCACGGTGGCGTTCAGCCTCCCGCCGCTTATACCGTTCAGTACTTCGCGGACGGACAGTGGAGAGACGCTGAACGTCAGGTGAAAAGCCCCGCCGTGCCGACAGGCAGCGCCATCAACACCGTGACCTTCGCGCATGTGAAGACACAGAAGCTTCGCGTCCTCTTCACCCATCGCGGCGAATCGCGCAGCGGCGTGACGGAGATCGAGGTTTGGAAAGAGTGATTTACAAACGAAACGCCGATCTCTTTTTTGCCTGATGGCGAGGAAGAGACCGGCGCGACGGTTGTTGCAGAGAGGGCAGGCTGTGAGAGAGTGCGGCCTGCCAGTGGGGCTATTTGATGAACAGCATCTCCTGATAGGTCGGGAGTGGCCAGATGTCGTCGGAGACCACGCCTTCCAGCGCATCCGCAGCGGTACGCACTGCCAGCATCGCCGGAACGACTTCATCCCGGAAATGCGTGGCATGGCCAAGGGGCTCGCCTTCCGCCTCGTGCGCCAGCGCATGTTCGAGCGTATGGATGGCGCTCTCCAGCGTATCGGTCATACCGATGATCTGATCGAGCAGAACTGTCTTCGGCTCTTTGTTCAGGCTCTTCAGCCCCACAGCCAGCGCCGTCAGTTGCGACTGATAGGTCAGCGCCGCAGGCAGGATCTTCGTTTTGGCGATCTCCAGCGTCAGCAGGCCCTCCGTATTGATGTCCATACAGTAGCGATCAAGATAGATCTCGTAACGGCTCGTCATCTCCCGCTCGGACAGGACCGCGTATTTGCCCATCACCGCGATATTTTCCGGGCTGATCATGGCGGGCAGAGCATCTACCGTGTTTCGCAGGTTCGGCAGGCCCCGACTGGTGGCCTCCTGATGCCAGGCTTCGGAGTAGCCGTTGCCGCCAAAGATGATAGCGCTATGTTCGGAGGCGATGCCTTGCAGCACCGTCTGAATGGCAGCGTTCAGTTTGGAAGGATCACCACCGGTCGCCGTCTCCAGTTCCGTCGCGATGAAGTCCAGGGAGTCGGCGACGATGCAGTTCATCACGACCAGCGGCCATGCGATGGACTGGTTCGAGCCGACGGCGCGGAACTCAAAACGGTTGCCGGTGAAGGCGAAGGGACTGGTGCGGTTGCGGTCTCCGGCGTGCCGGGGCAGGTGGGGCAGGGTGTCCACACCGATCTTCAGCGTTCCCGACTTCTTCGACCTGCCGGCAGGACCCACTTTGAGCTGATTGAACACGTCTTCGAGCTGCTCGCCGAGGAAGACCGAGATGATCGCCGGCGGCGCTTCGTTGGCCCCGAGGCGGTGATCGTTGCCTGCCGAGGCGACAGTGGTCCGCAGCAGAGTGGCGTATTTGTGGACGGCGCGGACGGTCGCGGCGCAGAACACGAGAAACTGTGCGTTCTCATGCGGGTTGTCGCCGGGATCGAGCAGGTTGCCGAGTTTGCATCCCAACGACCAGTTGACGTGCTTGCCCGAACCGTTGATACCCGCGAACGGCTTTTCATGCAGCAGGCAGGCCATGCCATATTTCGCCGCCACGCGCTGGAGCTGCAGCATGATGATATGCTGATGATCGTGCGCAAGGTTCGCGCTCTCGTAGACCGGGGCGATCTCGAACTGACCGGGTGCGACCTCGTTGTGCCGGGTCTTGATCGGAATGCCCTGTTTGTAGAACTCATGCTCGGCTTCCATCATGAAGGCCAGTACGCGCTCGGGAATCGCGCCGAAATAGTGGTCCTCGAACTCCTGACCTTTCGGCGGCTTCGCGCCGAAAAGCGTTCGTCCGGCGTTAAGAAGGTCGGGGCGGGCGAAGAAGAAGTTGCGGTCGATCAGGAAATACTCCTGCTCCGGCCCCGCCGTCGCCGTCACCATGCCGGGATCGTCGTGTCCGAACAGTTTGAGGATGCGTTGCGCCTGCTGGTTCAGCGCCTGCATCGAGCGCAGGAGAGGCGTCTTGTGATCCAGCGCCTCACCGGTCCACGACAGAAAGGCGGTCGGGATGCAGAGGGTGTTGCCGTTGGGATTCTCATAGATATAGGCCGGGCTCGTCACATCCCACGCCGTATAGCCCCGGGCTTCAAAGGTCGAGCGGATTCCGCCGGAGGGGAAACTGGAAGCGTCAGGCTCTCCCTGGATCAGGGCGCTGCCGGCGAACTGCGCGATGGTGCCGCCTGCACCGTCCGGGTCGAAGAAACTGTCGTGTTTCTCTGCCGTCAGGCTGGTCAGCGGATAGAAGACATGGGTGAAGTGCGTCGCGCCCTTTTCCAGCGCCCAGCCCTTCATGGCGGTCGCAACGGCGTCGGCGATGACATAGTCGAGCTTCTCACCGCGCTCGATGGTACGGCGCAGCGCCTTGTAAACGGGCCTCGACAGCAGTTCTTTCATCACCGAGTCGCTGAACACATTGCTGCCATACAGCGTGCGCGAGGTTTTACCTTCGAGATCGATGGCATTGACCAGCGGCTTGTAATTGATGACAGCAGAGATGGCTTCCTGTCTGCCCGTAGTGGATTTCACGTCGATCACTCTCCCTGAAAATTGATGGCTTGTCACAGAAAAACCCATACCCGACAAAAAGCCACGCCGAATCAATGCTCCTGTCGCGTTGCGCGGCGGGAAATCGAGGATCGGCGTGGCGTCACTGCCAAGCAGGGTTTATAGGGGAAATCTGTTCTGCTGTTTTAGCCTATATCTCCCCCATTTGTCAAGATTTCGAGGGCGTTTGCGTAAACTTTGTTTGCTCGGCAGCATCCGTAGCGCAGCCTCGGCCCGTACCGTGACACCGTTTTGGTGAGCTGACTACGCGTGAGGTTCGCTGGCACGCAGCAACTGTTCCGGCGGATCCGAGGCGCCAGGGGTGGTGGGACGCAAGAGCTCGCTCTCAGGGCGGGTGGTCAGGCTGGACGCGCGCAGCAACTGCGTTTCGGAGCGCTGTCCTGCGGCACGCATCTGCAGAGTTGGCAGACATTCCTGCGCGGCGGCGCGTAGTTCCGCCGGTACCGTGCGCGCATTGCGTCCTGTGGGAAGTGACTGCGCCAACTGCGTGACGGTCGCCAGTTCCTGTTCTCCGCCCACCTTCTCCAGCGCTTTGAGGATCGCCAGACGCAGATCCATTTCGCGCCGATAAGCCGCGCGTGAAAGCGGTTCGGTACGATCCCGGTAGCGTGGGTCGTTGGGCAGGACCATCAACTGCTGTAGCAGGAGGGCGCGGTGCGCTTTACTGAGCAGGGAGTCCTCGCCGGCATACAGCTTGGGCAAAAGGGTGGTCAGATTTTGCACCCCAAAGTCGCGCAAGGAGCGGTTTTGCGCGGATAGTGTGCGGATCAGCAGTCCCAACTGTTTCGTGTCCCTGTGTGTCAATATAATGTGAGACAAGTCACTACAGTAGAAATCAACTTACGTTAGGGCGAGAAAAGACCGGTTATGTACCCCTCCAAAGAGGAATCCGCATCCGACGAGACGACGACAAAGAGCACCGAGGTCCTC
>JBBQPO010000076.1:0-21571 GCA_038217285.1 Chthonomonadales bacterium | reverse complement strand
CGCCTTCGTCCAACTCCTCCGCGAGCTGCAGCGAGCAGACCATCGCCGCCGCTGCCGAGACACCGACCAGGACGCCCTCTTCCCGCGCCAGTCGTTTGACCATCGTATGCGCGGCCTCGGTGCCGACTTCGCGGTTCTCGTCGGCGAGAGTCGGGTCGTAGATGCCCGGCACGATGGAGGTCGCCATATACTTCATGCCCTCCAGGCCATGAAACGGCGAGTCGGGCTGGAAGGAGATAAGGCGGACAGCCGAATTGAGCTCGCGCAGGCGACGCCCGACGCCCATAAAGGTGCCGCTGGTGCCCAGGCCCGCGACGAAATGGGTGATACGCCCACCGGTCTGTTTCCAGATCTCGGGCGCGGTGGTTTCGTAATGCGCCTGCCAGTTGGCGGGATTGTTGTACTGATCGGGATAGAAATACCGATCAGGGTCGGCGGCATAGATCTCACGGGCTTTCAGGATCGCCCCGTCGGAGGACTGACGTGGGTCGGTCAAAATCAGATGCGCCCCATACGCCTTGAGCAGTTGTTTACGCTCCTCATTGGCATTGAGCGGCAGGCAGAGATGCACCTCGTAGCCCATCGCGGCGCCGAGCATGGCGTAGGCGATTCCCGTATTGCCGGAGGTCGAATCCAGAATAGTTTTGCCGGGCCGCAGCTTGCCGGAGCGCTCGCCTTCCAGCAGCATGTTACGCGCCGCGCGGTCTTTCACCGAGCCGCCGGGATTGGCCCACTCCGCTTTGGCATAGATCGTGACACGCGGATTGCGCGGCACGAGGCGGCGCAACTGCAGCAGGGGCGTATTACCGACGAGATCGAGCAGGCCGACAGGATGAGGCGCAACAGCGGGCCTCTCCACGGAAAAGCTCTCTCGCACAGTGGGTTCTACGGTGGTTCGGGTCAACGTCGTCATACTCCCGTTTACGCTCCCCGCGCTTTTCCTGTTCCGTGAAGAGGACAAACTGCGCGGCAATTCGGACTATTAGTATACCTTTAGTCAGGATTGCCGCGCAAGTAGTCAGGATTGCCGCGCAAGAACTTCCGAGCGTTCGCAGTTCCCTCCGCGCTATCGCAGCTCGCCTGGCGGCGGCGGCTCGGCAACGTAGGGGGCTGGCGGATAGCTGCCGGGAGTGACGCCGACAGGGTAGGGACTGCCGCTGCCGGGTGGGGGCGGGCCGCCGGGACCCAGAATGAAGTCACGGTAGACGAGCGCGACTCCCAGGATGAAGATCGGGTACGTAAACAACATGCCGATGTAGACGGCGATAGCGCCCAGACCGCCGATAAACGACAGGACGAAGAAGAGGACGCCTGCCATGAGCCATTCCGACTTGAGGGCGTTCCAACTCCTGGTCGCCGCTTCGATGGGACTCATCTTCTGATCGACGATAAGGGGTATAGTAAGCATAAGCAGGCCGCCTACAATCAGCGCCGGCAAGTAGCAGAGCACGGCCCCCACCATTGTGGCGAAAGCGACAAGGAGGCCGCCTCCAAGCAGGTTGACGAGGACATCGGTGACCGACCAGACATCGCTCAGTTGGATCGGCTCCCCGCGTACCTGCTTGATCGCCATGCGGTACAGACCTCCCATCAAGACAAAGGCGAGGACCATGAGGAGCATTATTGCGACCGGGAAACCCAGCATCATGCCCACTCCGAAGATAGGCGCTCCGTTGCGACCCCCTGCCAGCGACGCCATCAGCATCCCGAACATACTGAAGAACATCACTGCCGCGGGGACCATCAGGACCACGAACATGAGCAGGACCGCCATGACCCATGTTCCCATCTGTTGGGTGAAAAGCTGCCAGGCCTCACCGATCACTTCGAAGCGAATTTTCGGAGCTTGTCCGTAGCCGGAATACATCGGAGCCCCTCCCTCTGGTGTTGCTGCCATGCTGTGAACTCTCCTTCTCCCCAGGCTGCCTGTCGCGGTCTGCCTGCGGGTCTCTGTGTAGGAACCGGGGTGTCGTCGACCGTGTCCGTTGCCCGCAGAGGGTCATTGCCTTTCTGGGCAACCATCCTTTACGTCTGCGTGCTAAACCAGTACGCCACTCTCAATCTCAATACCTTCTTCACCGCGAGCCGGTTGCAGTTTTTTGGCACTGGCCTCTTCGACAGGGACGGCAGTCAGTTCGTGGGAGACGCATGGCAAAATGGCCGTCGGCACATTCGACCTTGACAGAACGCCCTCAGTCGCGATATAATAGCAAGGTTTCGCCGGGGTGTAGCTCAGTGGTAGAGTGCTCGTCTGGGGGGCGAGATGTCGCTGGTTCAAATCCAGTCACCCCGATCATAGAGTGTTAAGTGGGTTAGAGAATATTCTCTAACCCCTTTTTCATGCCTGCTATTTTAACAACACAACCGCCTCATGAAGCACCCGTAATATGCGCCACAAGGTCGTTATCTCCTCCCGATTGGTGCGGCATTGCCGCGCCGCCGGGTTAAATGACATATTGTAGGGAACTGATCAGTAGTATTGAGCGTCCTCCGGTGACGTATGGGTGTCCAACGCCTGTTCTGTCCGTCACGAGGAGATCGTTTACGATGAAAGCTACCCGTTCCCTTCTTCGTCCCGCGCTGATATTGAGCGCCTGCCTTGCACCATTGGCCCACGCACAAACCCCACCGAAGCCCGACCCACAGATGAAAGCCGTTCTGGATGAACTGGGAGCCCTGCACGGCAAACCCATCCCCCAGCTTTCTGCGAAGGAAGCGCGCAAGCAGCCCACACCGGCCGACGCTGTGAAGATGCTGCTTAAAAAACAGGGCAAAAGCACCGATCCCGAGCCTGTGGGAAGCGTACAGAACACGACGGTTCCCGGCCCTGCCGGCCCGATCCCCGTCCGTATCTATACTCCGGCTGGAGAGGGTCCGTTTCCGGTAATTTTCTACATTCATGGCGGCGGATGGGTGATCGCGACCATGGACACCTACGACGCCTCCCCACGCGCCATGGTCAACCTCACGAACGCCATGGTCGTTTCAGTCGAGTATCGCAAAGCCCCAGAGCACAGGTTTCCCGCCGCCCATGAAGACTGTTACGCCGCACTGCAGTATGTGATGAAGAACGCAGGAAAGATGAAGGGCGATCCGAAGCGCGTCGCTGTCATGGGGGAGAGCGCGGGCGGTAACATGGCCAGCGCGATCTGCATGATGGCGCGCGACCGCAAAGGCATGATGCCCATCTATGAAGTGCTGGTCTATCCGGTCGCCAACAGCAACCTGAACACGCGTTCTTACCAGATCAATGCCAATGCCAAACCGCTAAACAAGCCCATGATGGCCTGGTTCCTCCGAAACACCGTCAAAAGCGCGGCCGACACCAAAAATCCTTATCTCGTGATCCTCAAGGGAAACGTCAAAGGGCTGCCGGCGGCGACCGTCATCACCGATGAGATCGATCCTCTCATGAGCGAAGGGAAAGCCTATGCCGACAAGCTCAAACAGGCAGGCGTCGCGGTGCGGTACCGAAACTATACCGGCGTGACTCATGAGTTCTTTGGCATGGGAGCCGTCGTTGACAAGGCCAAAGACGCCGAAATGTTTGCGGCCGATGGGCTGAAATCAGCCTTCGGAAAGTAGATATTCTCCGGGATGCGTCTGTTTATGCCAACTGTCGCCGTTGTTCGTGCTGAAGGAATTTCAGGTATTCTTCGATGCTTGTGAGTAGTTTCCCTGTGCATTTCCTTCAGCGCGTTGGACTTGGCCGAGCGCTATGCCTCGCAAATCACAGATGCACTGACCACGGTGGCAGATCCTCCTCTTTGATTGCCGGATAGAGGAGGAATTCTCCACGCCAGCGTCCAATCTTGTGGGACATCTGAACTGAGATGAACGACCTCGATCCGATCCACATGCCAGTTCAACCTGGAAGCCAAACGTTTGCCAAGATTATGCGGTATGACTTGCTGCGACAACAGAAGTTCAGGTTTTACCGGCTCTACGAAGGTGCCCCACAGTACGTGAAAAATCTCTACTCGGCTAATCTGACCAAAGGTTCTCTCAAAGTCGCGGAGAGTCGCCTCATAGCAGCGCTTCTGCTCGAAGGCGTAGACGACGCGGCGTGGCAAAATGCGATTGTGAATGAGAATGTTCTCCAAAAGCGCAGCGCAAGTACGGCCAAGACCTTCGCGGAGTATATTCGCCATCGTCTTTCCACGATGAAGCCCGACTTATGGGAGCTAGTTCGTGACGGTTCGCCTGCTGTAGCGACTCAGGCTGTTCTGGCGGCGACTCTGAAACACAGCCTTCTGCTCGCCGACTTCTTCGTCACTATGCCGACATGCGCATAAGTCTCGACTGCGGCGATGGCGTGAAGGTCAACTACGGCAAATTCGGCGATCTCCTCGCAGAAGTCAAAGCGGTGACAGGGGGCGGCGATGACTGATCTGAAATGGCAGCCGTATCAATGCACATTGCCTAATTCCAGGGTAGAACATCGTTGCCACTCCTATTGGTCGCTCATGAGCAACGACTTGTCTTCCCTATCCAGGCAGGAGAACAAAGACAATGCTTGAGAAGCTTCACATCAATAACTTCACCGTCTTCCGCAAGGCAGATTTCGATTTTGTGCCCGGTATTAATGTTTTGGTAGGTGCAAATGCGACTGGCAAAACGCATGTCATGAAACTGCTCTATGCCATGCAAAAGGCGCAATTTCCATCACGCGACGGACAGCAAATCGGTGAGCGATTACTGGCTATATTTCGCCCGGAAACTCTGGATGCTCTGCTTCACCAAGAGAATCGATCCGACATATCAACTCCTGTGGCAACCTGGAATGGAACGCCTTATAAATTCGCAATCCAAATACTCGACGGTTATAGATCGGCTTTTGACGACGGTGTTCACTGGGACAACGTAACTCAGCCTGTCTTTATCCCTGTCAAGGATATGCTAGCTCATTCGGTCGGATTTCTGTCGCTCTACGATCAACGCAATATTGATTTCGATGAGACGCATCGCGATATTCTTTCCCTTGCGTTCATACCCACACTTCGCGAAGCAGCACAAGGTGATATAGCGCCCTTGCTGGAACGAATCGCTAACCAGTTGGAAGGCCATGTTGAAGTGAAGGGAGAACGGTTCTATCTGACGGGCAAAAATGGGCGTATTGAGATGCATCTAGTCGCCGAAGGATGGCGCAAACTGGCGCTGCTCTATCAGTTGATCGCCAATGGATCGCTCACCAGCGGAAGCGTCCTGTATTGGGACGAACCCGAAACCAACCTGAATCCCTCGCTGATGGACGAAGTCATCAGCCTGCTATTCGAACTGACGCAGCGTGGCGTACAGATCTTCCTCTCCACGCACAACTACATCATCCTGAAGGAGCTGGATCTTCAGAAGAGAGCCGACGACACCCTGCGCCTTTTCGCAATGGAGCGCAACAAGAAAGACGGCTCGGTGAGAGTGCATCCCGCCAACTCTTATAATGAACTCAGCCCGAACCTGATCGCGGCGCAGTTCGAGCGCATCTATGACCTGGAAATCGAGCGCGCCCTGGGGAGCGAATGATGCCGACAGAGATCGACGAAGGGGATCTGATCTTCACGTTTGACGACGCCTTTACTCCGGATCGGTTTGACGACGATAACACCCACGGGATGGGCCATGTGCAGATGAAGCGGGTGGACTTTATTGTTCAATCTGCCCTGCAAACATGGCTGATAGAGGCCAAAGACCCCGAAAACAGCAAAATTCCCGCGCCTCATGTTGCCCATAACCGCAATTCCTTCCGCAAGAAGATGCGATCCGGTACGCTCTATTCGCGTGAACTGGCTCCCAAACTCAAAGATACGCTCGTCTATCTGGCGCTTGCCCACCGTGCTCCGACCAATGAAATTCGGTACATCGTCTTTCTCGGATTAGCGCGCCTTGATGCGGCCATGCTGCTGACCGTTCAGGACAAATTGAAGCGCCTCTGTTTTTTGCCGGGGCCGTTCCAGGCGCCCTGGGCTTCCCAATTCGATGTCGTGGTGGTGAACATGGATTCATGGAACCGAAAACTCGCGCCCCATTCGGTAAAGCGGAAGCCCTGACCCGATGGCGGATCTAAACGACAGTTTGCAGGAAACGTCGGACGCGACAGGCGGGCAAAGTGCGAGCCTTTTTGGTCACGCAGACATGGACACGACGCAGATCGTGAGTGGTTTGCAGCGGCTCTTCACGAAGGAACGCCATCGGATCGTGTTTTGGAACGACCCCGACTGTGAGTTCACCCAGGTCGTCGGGACGCTGAAGCTGGATGCCGTCACTATTGTCCGCTGGTGACGACGAAGAGGCCATCGACCGCAAGATGCTGGCCCTGCGGGTATAATGTTTAGGGGGCATAAGCATGAAAAAGAAAAGGTCGTTCTGGATTCCGTGGACAGTCTTCTTCGTGGTCGCGGTGAGCATTCTCCTCTATACCTCGCAGTGGCCCGCGTTTGCTGTAGGCCGGTGGCAAAATATAGAAAATAGTCAAAGCTGGCTGGAACTTCGATCCGACCATACGTATACGATGCGTGATCCACAGCAGCCGGAACGTTCAGGCGCATGGCGGTTGTTCTGGGGAACCCTGTCTCTGTCCGGCTCAGTGCCCTCCCGTTACCACTATCAGCTCACAAGTGATAGAACGCTGTTAGACAACCTGGACACAAAAGGACTGACCGTAACCTACAAAAAGGTCGTGGGCGCACCTGCCGGCAGTCCCAATATGACGAGCGGCCATTGACACCTATGAAAAGCCTGGATAAGAGGGCGGTGGTGCGACCGGCAGAGAAAACAGAAAACGGCCGTACCGGAGCGGGAGAGGTAAATGATGCGCCATTCATCCCCTGAACGGATGCTTTCCGTCGGTATAGTTTGTCTGATTGGAACGGTCATTCTGTTTGCCGTGATGCATTGGCCGCTAATGTGGTTCTATACCGGCCTCGGCGCTCTGGCCTTGATCCTGATAATCGGTACCATCGTCACCATATACATGAATCGCCACACTCCCAAATGAACCCGCCATCTGATTACGACCTATGCCCATAGATCGGTTAAGCGAATATCTCGGCATTTTCGGCCATCTGCACCGCAACCAGAATCCACGGTGGGGTGGAGCGCCTCACAAGCCTATTCTCCTGCTTGCCGTGCTGGACGAGATGGAACGCGGACGCATTGTGGAAAATCGCATTGGACTCACGCTGAATCTAATCATTGCGTTCCGTGACTACTGGCGCGTACTGGTGACGAAAGATACGTGGCAGGAACGAATAGCTAATCCTTTCCGATTTATGATGCAGGAGGGGTTTTGGGAACTGATCAAAAATGGGTTTCCTGTCTCCACGCAGTCGCTTGGTATGAACCCGTCTATCCGGCAGTTGATGGCGGAAACGGACGGCGCGGTTCTGGCATCTGACCTCTGGGAGCTCTTGCAGGATCGGGCTGCACGTAGCACTCTGAGAATTTTCCTGCTCGAACGCTATTTCAGTAGGGGAGTAGCGGATGTCCAGCCAGGTCTGCATTCGAACCCGTTGGACTACGAAGCGGAGAAACTCAAGGCCGAAGCGAACAGTAAATTCCGTCCAAAGCAGGTTCGGGAGGACCACGACGAAACGGGGTATTACGTCCGACACGCACTCTTTCCAAAAGTAATCCGGTCGCTCTACAACGATTCGTGCGCTGTCTGTCGTCTGAATGTCCACACAGAGGACGGTCGCGACCTGGTGGATGCCGCCCACATTATGCCATTCGGCCTCTTCCACAATGACGATCCGCGTAACGGCATCTCTCTCTGCAAAAACCACCATTGGGGCTTTGATGCAGGCTGGTTTACCGCGACCGCCGACTACAAAATTCTGCTCTCTCCGTGTCTCAGAAACGCCGCAGCGTACCTCCCCGAAGGCGTTTGCCTCCTTATTCCCGCGCAGGTACAGTACGCGCCTGCCTCTGAAGCGCTGGCATGGCATCAGAAAAACGTCTATAGGAAGTAGAATGAGGAGCCGTCGGTTCGACGGAGAATCGTCTGTCTCGGGTCTAACCTTTCTGCAACCGGATTGACGGAAAGTCCGTCATAGACTATAATGAAGGCACGTAGCCCCACAACCTCCGCCGAAATTCTATGCGAGATGGCGGGATGCGCCCCTTCTGTACTCTTCCGCTATGGCAGAGAATGCAGGACGGACAGGACAGCAATGGACTTATTCGAAAAGATCAATCGGTCGTTTGGCTCGTGGTACGAAGGGCTGTTCGGCGGGGGCGACGATGTGCGCCCCAAAGACATCCTCCGGCGCATTATCGCCGCAATGGAGGACCACCGCAAAGAGGGCTTCGACAGCCGTGTCTATGTGCCGAACCAGTATGTGCTGGAGATCAACGTCCACGATGAGGAAGAGAAGCAGTACCTGCTCTCCTTCCTGGACCGGGATGAGCTGGAAGTGGCGCTCCGCCGCTACTGCCAGCAGAATCATTATCATATTCGCGGCACACTCGATTTCACCATCAAAGAGGTCGAGGAGATGGAGGCCGAAAACGGGAAGCGCGAGAAAGTACGCGTCCGTTGCCGCTACGATACCAAAGTCACCGCTCCGGAACCGAAGCCG
This sequence comes from Chthonomonadales bacterium, assembly GCA_038217285.1. Classification (GTDB taxonomy): domain Bacteria; phylum Armatimonadota; class Chthonomonadetes; order Chthonomonadales; family Chthonomonadaceae; genus JANXLO01. The sequence goes on along the minus strand of JBBQPO010000076.1, from coordinate 12,998 downwards.
GAGTTCGCGCACCCGCAGCCGGCCGGCGCTCTGAACGCGGCGCTTTCCGCTGTTCCGTTCGAGGAGCGCACCGTCGCCAGCGCCTGGGGCGATCATGACATGGAAGAGGGGACGGTGCCCTCCGTCGCCTCTGCCGCTCTCATCGTCTACGCCCCGGATCGGCCCCCGCACCGGTTCGCCATCGCGCGAGGAGCCATCAGTATCGGGCGCTCACCCCGCGTCGGTAACGACCTTGTGATCGAAAGCGACGGGCAGTTGTCGAAACGGCATGCCCGCATCGAGATGGATTCGGCTGGCCGCTTTACGCTCTACGACCTCGGAAGCACCAACGGGACCAAGGTCAACGGCAGACGGGTGGACAACCGCGTCCTCAACGACAGCGATGAGATCACGCTCGGCGCGACACGGATCACGTTCCAGCAGCAGGGTCGGAGCGAGAGCGCCGAACGCGAAACGAGCCTGGCCGCAAGCGCGAACGGAGCCTGGCCGCAGGGAACCTACGGCGGCGCAGCAGCCGTGCGCTCCGAGGACGGCATGGGCAGCTCTTCCCCGCCGTCGCGCCGACTGCGTCCCCATACCGCGCGACTGATGATCATGGAAGGCGAACAGGATGTGGACGAGGTGATGCTCGGCTCGGAGACCCTGATCGGGCGAGGCGTGACCAATGACGTCGTGCTGCCGGATCGCTCCATCGCCACACGCCATGCCCGCCTGCTCAACGATGGCGACGGCTATACGCTCGAATGCCTGAGCGACAGCGCGCTGACCGCGCTAAACGGGATTCGCCTGCCCGCTCACAAACCGACCGCGCTCAAGGACGGCGACCACATCGGTCTCGGCGACCTGACGCTGCGCTTCGTCGGCGGGAGCTGAGGAGAAGGGTGAGAGCATGAACTGGATTTTCTCGTTGTTGCGCATCGCCTTGCCGGTCGGGTTCGGGCTGTTCCTGCTGGTGCTGTTTCAGATGCTGCGACGGGAGCGCGAGTAGACGTCGCACGGCTTGGGTCAACATACGACAACGGTCTGAAAGAAGGCACGTGGCTCTTACAATCGGATTCAAAACGCACGTGGGAAACGTGCGCAACGGCAATCAGGACAGTTACGCGGTTCTGCGTCGTAGCGATCTCTCCAGCCAATTGGACGCGCTGCTGGTCCTCGCGGACGGCATGGGCGGGACAGGGGGCGGCGACATCGCCTCCCGCATCGTGGCGCAGACAGTGCCGGATACCATCCTCGAATTCCTCCATGATCGCCGGAGCAGCGTGCTGGATGTCGAGCAGATGCTGCGAGAGACGTTTGCCCGCGCCAACCACAAGGTCTGGACGACCCGCAAAGTCGAGCGGCCCGACCTGAGGCAGATGGGCACCACCTGCGTCACAGCCATCGTCAAGGACGATATGCTGACCGTCGCCAATCTGGGAGACAGTCGGGCCTATCTGCTCCGCGCCGGCAAACTGCGGCAGCTCACGGACGACCACTCCGAAGTCTGGCAGGAGGTTTTGGCCGACCGCATGACTCGCGAAGAGGCCCAGCGCAGTCGGTTCCGCAACCGTATTACCCGCGCTATCGGCCTTGGACCCGAGGTGAAAACCGATATCTTCCGCGTCCCACTGCAGGAGGGCGACACCGTTCTCCTCTGTTCCGATGGTCTCAGTTCAGAAATACGCGATGCCGAGATCGCCCAGATTCTGGCCGGTGACGCCGATATCCAGGCGGTCTGTGAAAAACTCGTGCAGGCCGCGCTGGATCATGGCGGGCACGATAACGTGACCGTCGTGACGCTGCGGTACGGCAATTTCGTTCCGTTTACCCTGCCGCTGACCACGGACGAGGACGATACCGATCCTGACCAGGCGTGGCGAACGCAGATGCGCAGCCGCCCTCTTGAGGAAGACGAGGAGGAGCCGGCCGAAGCGCCCGTGACTTCGACCCGTCGCCTGGAACCGCGCCCCGACCGTCTCGAGCCGGAGCAGACGTCCCACCGTTCCCGGCAACAGACCGACAGCGCGAACGGCCTGCTGGTCGGCCTGGTGCTTCTGCTCGCGGTCGTTGCGGTAGGGGAGGGCTACCTGCTCTATTCGAGTGGGTTCATGAACAAGAAAGGGCCGGACGAGAAAATCATCACGCCTCTGAAACCGGTCTACGACCTGCAAAAATATGGGATTCCAAAGCTGCTGACGCCCAAAGAGGTCCAGGACGGCTGTCTTCTGCTCGACGGTCAGGGCAACCCCATTGTAGCAGCCCTGAGCGGCAATCTCATTCGTGTGCAGCCCAACGGCACGACGGATCTGCTCGGCGGTACGTTCCCGAGCCTGTCGCCGGAACTTCCGGCGACAGGCCGCCCGTCGCCGTTCGCACCGTCGGCACGCGCAGACTTCGCACTCGACCCCAACGGCAACCTGTTCGCCATCGACCCCGACACCAAAAGCATTCGTATCTACAGTAAGAGCGGCACTCGCATCGGGTCCGACATCGGGAAATCACGGCTCAAGGCCCCCGTCCGGATCCAGGTCAATGCCGATGACGTCCTCTTCGTCATCGACAACCACAAACTCTACCGCATCGAAACAACGGTTGTGACAGGGCATTAGCAGAGAAATTCATGGCACTGGGAATGCTGGGAAAATATGAGCGACTGGATGTGCTGGGACACGGCGTCTCCGGCATCGTCTATCTCGCCAAAGACACGCTCCTGAACAAACAGGTCGCCTTGAAAGAGGTCGATGTGCAGGCGGGAGATCTGCGTCGATTTCTGGAAGAGGCGCGGGTGATGGATCGCCTCCGCCATCCCAATATCGTGCGTGTCAACGGTGTTGATCGTATCGAGGGCAAGGTCGTCATCGATATGGAGTATGTGCGCGGCCAGAACATGCAGGAGACCCTGCGTGCCGAAGGCGTCATGCCGCTGGACCGCGCGCTCGACATCGTCGCGCAGGTGCTCGACGCCCTCGACTACGCCCACCGTATGCAGACCGTACATCGCGACATCAAGCCGGCCAATATCCAGATCGGACGCGATGGCGAAATCAAGCTGGTGGACTTCGGTCTGGCCGAGATCCTGGCGACCAACGCCTATGCAGGCGGGGCGGGCACCTACGCCTATATGGCTCCGGAGGACTTCGCGGAAGAGGACCGCTCCGACAGCCAGTCCGACATCTGGGCGGTCGGCGTCACCCTCTACGAGATGGTCGCCGGACAGCGGCCGTTTCAGGTGACGCGCGTCAAAGATCCGTTCTCCTGGAAACGTGTGCTGGAAACCCAGCTTCCGACTCCGATCACCGACTATCTGCCCGAGGCTCCGCTCGGCCTGCGCGCCATCCTCGACCGCGCGCTCGAACGTGACAAGAGCCGCCGCTATCGCACGGCAGGTGAGTTCCGGGACGATGTGCTGCGTCTGCGGGAAGGTCAGAGCCTGGCCTCCTCCACGCTGCGGCTAGAAAAAGAGACCGCCGCACGCCGTCTCGCCGCCTACGATCTGACCCAACGCCACGGACCCAAACCGCGCGTCCCCGATTACGATCTGACCGACAGCATGAAACGCGAAGCCGCAGCAGGATACAGCGCGACGGACAGAGGGGCGCTTCCGACCCCCGACGTCTCCACGCAGCCCCTTCCTGCCGCCCGCGCGCTCCCTATTTGGGCACGACCGGAACACGCGGAACCGGCACCGCTCCCGCAAACATGGGAGGGGCCGGGAACCGTCGTCGCGGAAGTGACGCCATCCGAGACTCCGGTCGTTCCGGTCAAGCGTTCTCGCGGCGGGTTATTCCGGCGCAAAGACGCCAGCCTTCTGGTCGATCCGCAAAGCGTCGATTTTGGAACGGTCTTCAAAGGCGAGACGCGCACCGTCAAAATTCTGGCCCGCGTCGTGGGCATCGAGACGCCTGCCGAGGGGCGCGTTCTCTCTACGCCTGGCTGGCTGACAGTTCATCCCACGGCGTTCGACCGGCATCGCCAGACGATTACGTTGATGGCCCACTCGGCGCGGACCTGGGAAACAGGCGAGTTTAACGAGACTGTACGCGTTGAGTCGTGCGCCGGCATCGCCGAGATTCCTGTTCGGCTGGTCGTGCTGCGCTCCCGTCCCTCCTTCCGACAGATCGCGAAATGGTATGTGCCGTTGTACCTCGTGACGCTCCTGCCGGTGCTGGTGGTTGCATTCGGAACCAACGGCTCCGTCTCACAGGCCATGACACGACTGATCCCTTCCGCTTCCCTGACGACGGGACTGCTGGCGATGATGCTGCTTCTCGTCGGGGTTGCCGCCAATGTCGGCATGGCCGAGCGTCTGGCCTGTGGCCTGCTGATGGCCGTTATGTGCTTCGTGCTGGGCGTCTCTGCTCAGGCGGGTGCACACAGCGCGCTGGCTCGGGAGGCGATGGCAGTTTCCCTGCCGATGGGAGCGTTAATTGCAGCGCCGCTGCTGATTCAACTCTTTACGCTGCGCCGATGGAAGTTCTGGGGCGCTGCGCTGGTCGTGCTCGGTCTGGTCACCGGTGGGGTGCTGTTCCATGTCGTGAACACCGTGCCTTAAAAGCACGATAACAGCAGGAGGGGAGCCGCCATTGACAACGGTCCGATTGGCATGTTATACTGCAAGTGGTGACTGTCGTTGACAGTTGCCGCCTCTTCTGCACCGTTTTCGAGATGACGTCGTCTCCTGTCCATGCACCATTTTAGTCTTTCCCAATGTGGAGTCTGTCCTTGAAGAGATACCTGAACTATCTGATTTTCGCGGTCGTCGTTCTCCTGGTCGTCGGCATCGCTGTCAACCACAGTCGCTACGTGCGTTCTCTGGTAGACGCGATGGGAAGCGCAGACAACGCGACGCGCAGCCACGCGGCGCTGGAACTGGTCAAGACCGAGCAGTTTTCGGACTCGATCACGGGCGAAGATCCCAGCGTTCGGCTGCATGCCGTCGATGCCGTTCTCTCTCTCGCGAACGATACCAGCGTGGTGATGGGCACCGAGAAGGATGCGCCGGACTACCGTTCGATGGCGGTGAAGCAGGGCCTGAACCTGTTGAAAGACACCGATAAGAAAGTGCGCGCAGCGGCCGTCGCCGCTCTCAAAAAGATAGACTACAGCGCTACAGGCAACCTGACCGCGTTGATAGGCGGAGTGGGGGATGGCGACGGCAATGTGCGCAAGGGCGTGGCGCGTGTGATGACCGAATCGGACGGAATCGGTCCGAAAAAGCCGGTGGTCGAGGCGCTAATCGATAAGATGAAAGGGGACGCCGGCACACGCGGTCCTGGAGGAGATGTGCTGGGCAGTCCGCGCTTTCTGAAAGAGGGCGTTGCTGACATCGCCATTCCGCTGCTGCTGACGATCCTGACGGAGAAAGATCCGAAAGACGCTACGAAGTTCAAAAACGACGAAGGCTCGCGCAGTGGCGCGGCGGAGGCGCTGGGCAAGATCGGCGACCCGAGAGCCGTCCAGCCCCTGATCGACACGTTGAAGACGGATACGCCGACGGTGCAGCGAGTGGCTATCGGCTCCATCGCGTTGATCGCCTCGCCTTCCGGCGAAGCGGCGCTGATTCAGGCGATCAAAGATAAAAACGCCGATGCGGAGGCGCGGCTTCAGGCGGCGTCCGGGCTGGGCAAGATCGCCTCGGCTGCTGCGATCAAGACCCTGGTCGCCTCCCTCAACGATCCCGACCTGAAAATGCGCTCGGCGGCGGTCGCGGCGCTCGCCCATGCCGGTCGCCCGACCCTGAACGGCCCAACGCAGCCGCTGGCACTCCAGGCGCTGATTGCAGCGCTTTCCAACACCAACGACAACATTCGCACCGGCGCTGCCAACGCCCTCACCCGCGTCGCCGCGCCGGAAGCGGACCCGGCGCTGATCGCCGCCCTCAAGAACGAAAACAACGAAACGGATCTGCGCGTCGCCGCCGCGACCGCTCTGGGCTATCCCCACAACACCGCCGCCGTTCCCGGCCTCATCGGCGCGCTGAGCGACCGCGACGGCGATGTCCGCGACGTCGCGCGCGATGCTCTGGTGCAGATCGGCCCGGAGGCGACCGATGCGCTCATCGGCGCCATGCAGACCGGCCACACCGACGCCTTTTACGCCGCGCAGGCCGTTGCGCAGCAGGGCATGCCTGCCCTGGACGCCCTCAAAAAACTCGCCGCCGACAGCGCCCATCCCGTCGGTCAGCGCTGGGCCGCAGTCGCCCTGGGCGACATGGGCGTTGCCGAGGCGAGCAAGCCCCTGCAGGATCTCGCGAAAAGCCCCGACCCCGATGTGGCCTACGTTGCCCAGGCCCAACTCGCCCGCCTCGGTCAGCCCCAGGCGCCGTAGACCGATGCTTCGCCACCATGGCCCGAACTTCAAAACGCCTGTCGGCCCCTCTTCCTTCGCCGGACAGAGGGGCTTTTTCCATACTACTGCTCAGACCGCCCGTAAACGAGCGGCCTGATGCGGTAAGGCCGATTCATCGGCCTGGGTTGGTTGGTATGCATTAATGATCCGCACGTCCCTTTTCGGCTACAAAATGACGTGCGGTTCGTCCTCATCGGCGGGTTAGCAATAGCGGCCTATGGAAGCGCCCACGTTACAGACGAAGGCCTAATCGATATCGCGACGCTGAGTGCGGGCGGTAACGCGGAAAAGGTGGCGCGGGGCGGGCATCGGGGTGTTGACGCCCTGGATACTATGCCAGAGGATGTCATTCAAAAGTCCGTCGGGCACATGGTCGGCCTGTGTAAAGTCCAATAGGCGGCTGTCGCGGGCGCGATAGGCGGTCGCGGTGTTGATCTCTCCCAAGATCGATTGGGTGGGCAGAAGGGCGGCATAATGTTCGGCGTTTACCGGCGTCGGGCCGAAACCGGGGAAGAGCGGGGCCGTCGCGTCGTACTGGTTCATGGGCGGCAGGCCAAGCAGCACCTCCATTGTGTGCAGCACACTGTCGGTGTTGTAGAAGTGGTGATCGACCGTGCCGCGTATTAGATGCGAACTGATGACGAAGTTGATCGAGCGGTGAGCATCGACATGGTCCTGGCCATCCTGGGCATCGTCCTCCAGCACGAAAATGGCGGTGTCTTTCCAGTAGGGACTATGGCTGATCGCTTCCACCAACTGCCCCACCGCGTAGTCGTTGTCCGCGACCATCGCGCGGGGCGAGCGCGATCCGGGCTTCGTCCCGGCCGTATGGTCGCACGGCAGCCGCACCATCTCGAACTGCGGCAGATTGCCCTCCTTCACAAACTGATCGAACTCCCGTTTCCACTCCGAATAGCGGCTTGGCGCGTCGAATTTGCCGAACTTTGTCATCATACCGGGTATGGCGGTGTGCTGCTGCCACGCCTCACTGTCCGGATAGTTCATGTCGAAGCGCAGGAAGTTGTCGTCGCTATGCCCGATCAACGCCTTCTTCAGGGGTGTATTGGCGAGGGCCAGCAGATGGCCCTTTGGATCTTTCAGGTCGTCGAAGGCCGTAAAGCAGCCGTATGTCCGGTACGAACGCCCATGTTTACGGCACTGATCCCAGAGATAGCCGCCGGGGGCTTCCGCCACATCCTTCATCCCGAGTAGATCGACCGGACTGCCATTGGTCGCCCCCTCGAAATCGTAGCCTCGTCCGCGCCCGCTGTAGTTGAAATGCACGTTGCGAGCAGTATACTCGCTGGTCATGCCGGAAGTAGACCAGTTCCAGCCGTCGGCGGAGACTTCCGCGCAGTCGTAGAAATTATCGTAGAGGCCGAACCGCTCGGCGAGCGCGTGGAGGTTCGGGGTCACGGCGCGCCCGAACAGCACCAGACTCGCGTCGCCGTTGCCCTGCGGCAGATCGCCCAACACCTGATCGTAAGTACGGTTCTCTTTGATGATGTAGACGACATGCTTGATGCCGCTCTGCGTCAGCGCCGTCCGCGCCGGGTCGTCCGCGATCTTGCCATCCGGAGAGAAGCGGTTGTTGGCGAGCACCTGCGCGGTTCCGCTCTTCAGACTCTCCGCTTTGGGAACGGGCAGCAGGGAGACCGTGCCCTCCAGGATATTCTCGATATAGGTGTCCCGCTTCCCATAAGGTCGGTTGGAATTGCGTGTCTGGTCGCCTTTGGCATTGGAGACGAAGAGGCGATTTCCGTCCGAACTGACGACGACAGCGGTCGGATACCAGCCTACGGGCAGATAGCCTGCGACCCGGTTGGTCTTCAGATCGACGACCGCGACGGCATTCCAGTCCCCAAGCGTGACATAGAGGTGCGCCTCGTCCGGGCTGAGCGCCAGACCTGTCGGGGTCATGCCGGGGAGAGGGGTGCCGCCCGCAGGTCGGAGCGGCAGGGTACGCGTTACCCGGTTTGTGTCGGTATCGAGGATCGACACATCGTCGCTGCTGGCGTTGGCGACGAACAGGCGGCGCTGCGCCTTATCGAGCAGAAGGGCCATTGGATGATCGCCTACCTTGATGTCCTGGGTAAGGGCAGGCGCGTCCGACTGCGCGACGTTCAGCACCGACACCACGCCGTCGCGCTCGCTTGCGACATAGACCGTATCCCCTTTGTCTTCCGTTCGCGCGGCGATGGCGTATGGAAACGCGGGCGTCGTCACTTTGCCCAGTACCCGGTTGGTCGCTGTGTCGATCACACTGACCGAACCTTTGTAGTCGGTATAGGCGCTGGTTTCGTTGTGGACGGCATAACAGCGCCGCCCATCTGCGCTGACCGCGAGGCCGGCCAGGAAGTTCGGACGAGCCGCTTTGGCCTCGACGGGCAGACTGGAAGCATCGTCCAGGCGGCGCCCGGTGTCCGTCAGTTTGCCGGTCGCACCAAGGGTATAGAGCGCAACTTTATCTTCGGGACCACGAGAGGCGTAGAGGAGAAGGGCGCCGTCCGAACCTGTCGGCCCGAACGCCAGTCCGACATAGAGCGCCGGCCTCTGTCCACCGGAACCACCGTCAAGTGCGATCTGCGAAACCAACTGCCCGTTGGTCGCATCCAGTACGGAGAGAAACTCGCGCGCGCCGGTATCGGTGACGACGACCCACTTCCCATCCGGGCTCAGGATCATGTTCGCAGGAAAACTGCCGACTGCGGTCTGTGTACCCTGCGGCGTCAGGAATTTGCCCGTCGAGAGCGGCAGACGTTCTGCATTCTGTCGTCCACCCCAGGCCGCCGCCAGCCCGACACAGCCGCCGGTAACTGCGACGCCAAGCGCGATCCAGCGGGGCACGTGGAAAGATCGTTTCATAGTTGGGTTAAGACCTCCGAATGGATGTTGCTCTCTCCGCGCACGGTCACCTGAACTCACACGGCCTGGCTCGCTCTCTCACTTGTCGGGGGAGGCGGCGTAGACCTGGGGATACTTCTGATCGATCCAGGTACGAAGATCCATCCCGTCCCCGGTTTTGCGGTAGAGGTCGAAAAATGTGTCCATGCGGCGCGTCTTCTGCACGGGGAAATGGCCGTAGTGCCATGTCAGCTCTTCGTTCTGCGCTTCGTCGAGAGGGACATGCCGATAGAGGTGGACATAGAGGGTGGAGGCGAGGCCCGTGCGATCCGAACCGGCCTGACAGTGGACGATCACCGGATATTGGGCATGGTCGAAGGTCTCCAGGAGTTTCTGTACGGTCTCCGGAGAGGGGAGATGCATGGCGCTGAAAGGAACATCAACATGATCCACATGATCCTTCGCGCAGACGGCCGTCTCTTCCCGATAGAAGCGGTCTTTATTGGAGGCGCCGCGCAGACAGACGACCGTATGGATACCGTAGCGCTGCAAGACCGCGTCGAGCGAGTTGCCTGCCAGGCGCGCACTCACGCCATCATAGCCGTTCCCAGTCAGTTGGCTGCTCCGATAGAAGCGCCCGGAATCTACGATCCGTACATTGCCGCCCAGCACCCCGATATACCATAGAAAAGCGATCAGCGACAGCAGAATAGCCGCCGCCCCGATCCATAAACGTCGGTGGCGGCGTTTCGGCGTCGGCTGGGATGTCGGCACGGCATCCAAGGGTGGGGCTTCCATATTCATAGCGGCGGTTCTCTCCTCCCCGACAGTATACCCAAACCCAGAGGGGAGGGCAATAGTTCCCTTTAGAGTGGCGGCGGTTTCGGCGGTTCACGTAGGAGAGGACTCTGTTGCGCTTTACGGCTGGCCGCGTCCCACTCCTCCCGTGAGATCGTGCCGCCGCTGCGCAGATGGATCTTGCCATCCGCGTTTACGGGAGGGGGCAGACTCAGTTTCTGGCTTTCCCGATCCACGACCCGGCGCGCCTGGGCTTCGAGGGGATCCTCGCTCAGGGCTTTGCGTGCTTCCTCATTCAGTCCCGCAGGGGGATCGACGCTGTGCGGTGAGGCCGGAGCCGACGTCACGACAGGCGCGCTGCTCTTGCCATCGTGTCGAAACACTCCCGAAAAGAACAGCACCCCCATGCAGACCAACGCCGCGATTCCGCCTTGAGCGGCCCGCAACATCCAGACAGACAGCGGTCGCGGCGCAAAAGCAGGCAGAGCCGCCCCCTGCGGCGCAGAGGGGACACTGTGTCCTCCGTCCCCCTGCGGCCCAAACTGGGTACGATACTGTCTTCCGCACTGCCCGCAGAACGTGGCATCCAGAGGAGCCACGGTGCCGCAGCGTGGACACTGTTTTTGAGACACCGTCATCGCCGGACCCTCCTGACCCTAGTCTCCTACGGAGCGGCCTGTAGTGGCGCGCTAAGTTTGGTCGAGCCGCTGGCCAGACCGAGCGCGAAGCGGATGCCGCCCGTGATGTGCGCCTGATAGTTCGGATCACGCCACATCTCGTCCCGGTGTCCAAGCTCCGTATAGAAGACACGGCCCTTGCCGTAGGACTTCACCCAGGAGATGAGGTGATCTCCGGGCTGGTTGGCCTCGGGGCTGCCGTCGTTCGGGTACTTGTCCAGCGAGAGCAGGACATGGACTTTCGAGCGGTCGTTATTTTTGAGCAGATAGATCTCGTCGAACGCCTTCCAGGTGGTGTGGTGATTCGCTTCGGTGACGGGAAGGGTCTCTTTGTGCAGATCCTTCTGCGTATCTGCGGCCACGCCTTTGGCGGCTTTCACCAGCGGGAGGGTCGCCGGGCTCCGTGTGTCTTCGAGATGGCAGTCGATGGCTGACTGCGCATGGTGGGTCAGGAACTCGCCGCCCAGCATATCGATATAGGCCGAAATCTCTCCGGGCTTCTGGCCGGGCCATTCGTGAAAGGTGTCGCTGCCGGAGTGTATGGCGACGAAACCGTGCCCCGCCTTTATATAGTCGAGAAAGCCTTGTGGATCGGGGAGTGGCAAAACGCCGGTCGTGTTCGCGAAAACCACCGCCCCATAATTCTTGAGCGCGTCCGGCGTCATTTTCGCCTTCATCTCTTCGTCGGTACGGACAAAATCGGTGTCCCAGTCCCCGGTGCTGTCGCCGAGTTTCTGGATCGTCTCCTCCGCGACGGGAATGCTGCCATGCCGAAAGCCCTTTGTCACGGTGACGACGAGCAGATGCTTTTTACTCTTATGCGAGCGTGCGGCCTGCGCCTTATGCGCCGTCAGCAGCGTGATAGGCAGTGCGACGGCGGCCAGTGCCAGTGTCGCTCCGAATAGTATGGGTCGAATCTTCATTGAGTTTCTTTTATCCTTGGTAGGGAAGTATGGGGTTTACTACGCCATTCTAGACGTCGGCCAACTCGCGGTTTGCTATGTCAAAGCAAATTTGAATAAAAGTCAGCAGCTTCTTGAGAGACAAGTTTTTCGCGGTTAAGTCTATATCAGGAAAACCGAAATCGGCGGGAGCAGTAATTCGCCCGTGTATTTGCCATGGGTACTCCGGATTTACCCCATTTGCTAAGTTCGGTGCAAGATTCTCGATCTTATCAGCGAGAGGAAGTAAACCATCGATAAGTTTCCGAAAATTGTGTGTCGGCATGTTACCATAGGCTTTTTTGATTTCGTCGCGCGCTTTTGCAGTTCTCATAAAGCGAACAAAAGCCTGGTGGCTATGTCTTTGTTCCATTCCTCCCGGTTCCGTCAGAAACCCCTTGCCAAGCTTCTCTGTCACCATCTGAAGGTAATGGAGACGATGACACACATGTATATTTTTGGTATTTTCAAGCAGAAGAAATAGTTCATAATCTGCATGAGCCTGTTTGAAGTAGGCAGATCGCCAGGTGTCAAGCATGCTTAATTTTCCGCCCGCGGGATGACCTCTGCCGTGGACCAGTCCCAACCGCGCGGTAATTTGATCCTTCGTTCCTCTCTTGGCAGAATAAGAGCGAGAGCAGAGGCATATGGTAGATCATCGTCTGGAGACGCTACGAAATAGAATGGTGATAGAACCTTACTCGGTGCTGTGGCCGGGTCGACAACCGCCAATCTTATCTCGCTGTCATGAGGAAACAAGTAGATCCTTTCGATATCCGAATCTGATTCGAAATGATGTTTAGCGAGATCTTTTGCGGCCTCATGGATTGTTTTTTGTACAGTTGTAGTTGCCATCATAGGTTCCTTTGCTCTCCAACACGCTATGGCCCAAACAACACGAACCTAAGTTCGTATTGTTTGATTATACTACATCTGCTCTATCAATACATTCGCAAAAAGGCCTGACGGCCAAAACCATCACCAGTAGTGTTGGCACCTTGCAAGTGTCGTTGCCACAGGTCCGACAACGGGGACTTCTGTCGCAGCAACCTGGAGAAGGGACTACGGAGCGAGCGAGCCCTCAAAGTGGCGATCACCGAGATGTATGTGTAGGGCGTTTCAAATGGCTGTCAGCCCGGAATCACCTATGCAATGTGCTTCACACCGACCGGGCGAACTATGCAGATGTGCGACAAAAACGGCAAACCGAAAGAAACCAGGTGAATTTATAAAAACGACTTGACATAGTTAAAACTCCTGCGTATGATTCAGTACCCTACCCTTTAATGTCTGCGTGAGTTTGTCCACTTAAACCGGGTTTTAGGCCGGTAAAATGATGCGGTGACCGTCGAAAATGGTACTCTTTGTTCCGACAAAAGAAAAAGGAGACACCATGTCCGACAATCAC
>JBBQPO010000075.1:0-21581 GCA_038217285.1 Chthonomonadales bacterium | reverse complement strand
AGAAGTCGCTGGCCGCCGATCCGGTCGGCACGAACACCATTCCACGCGCGGCATCCACAGTCATTCCTGCCCAGTTGTTGGCCGAACCGGAGACCTTCCATGCCAGTCGGGGCCATGTTTTGTAGCCAAACTCGCCCGGATGGGGAATCGTGTGGAACGACCAGCGCATCCGGCCGCTACGGACATCATAGGCGCGGATGTCGCCGGGAGTGCATGGCAGCCCCTCGGACACGCGGCCGCCAACGATCAGGAGGTCCTTGAAGACGACCCCCGGGGTCGTCAGGATGACGGACTGCTTGGCCGGATCGCGCCCCACCCCCTCGCGCAAGTCGATGCGCCCATTCGTGCCGAAGCTCGGGATCGGCTTGCCGGTGGCTGCATCCAGTGCATAGACAAACTGCGTGACGGCTACAAAGACGCGCCGCTCGCTGCCCTCGGTCCAGTAGGTGACTCCGCGGTTCGGGCCGCGCCCGGTGATGCCGGACTCGAACTTCCAGATCACGTGCCCCGTGGCGGCGTCCAGCGCAGCCACGTTGTGCTGGGGGGTGACGGCATAGAGCACGCCCCCGGCCACGAGCGGCTGGCACTGGGTACCGCCCGGCCCCTCACCGGAATCGTAGGTCCACGCGACCTGAAGCCGGCTGACGTTCGAGCGGTCTATCTGAGTGAGTGGCGAGTATCGAATTCCATCGGGACCTCCGCCATAGCTCGACCACTCGGTCGAGTTCTGCGGCGGCTGCCCTGCCCCTGCGGTCTGTGTCGCGACGCGTGCGTTCAAAAACAGGAGCAGCGTTCCGAACAGCACGGCCGACATCCCTCTATACGCTCTCATCGGTAGTTCCCCTCCGTGTGGTATGCTTGCCGTCAGATTACGCTCGCCTGTAGAAAGCGAGTACCCGACGATCTTACCAGGGTGATTCCATGGGAGTTCGGCTATCTCCTTCCGCCTTCTGACTGAAACGGCATTTAGTTGAGTCCTGCCCCCGATGAGCGGATAGAGGCAGCAGAAGCGAAATTACACAACAATATGGGCATTCTTGGGGACCCCCAAAGACAACCGAACCCGCATTGAAACAGTTGGAACAGGTCAAGAGGGATCTGGATACCCCAAAAGCGCGGGTCTAGCGAGAGCGTTGTTTGGATCGGTGCTTTGTATTTGAGTCAGGCGGCTGACTCTGTTGGGTGTGGAGGAAGCGGCGGACGACGACCTCGTCGTGGTACCAGACGGAGGCGTAGCTGACGGATTTGTCCACGGTCTCCGCCGTTTTGCCGTCGCCGATGTAGATGGCGCAGTGGCCGGGATAGACGAGGACGTCTCCATACTGAAGCTCATCGTGGATGAGCGCGCCCTTGGTGCTGTCGCGCAGGCCGACCGTGTCGCGAGGCAGGGAGACGCCGAACTGCTGATGCACCGCCATGACAAAGCCAGAGCAGTCGGCGCCCTGTTTGGTGCTGCCGCCCCACTTGTACGGCACGCCCTGCCACTCCGCCACGAGGCTCGCCAGCTTCTGGTCCGTTGGCCGTGTGGGCGTGGCGGACTCCGTGCCCAGCCGGAACTTGATGAGCCCGGCATAGCCGAGTTTGGGATCGGGGTGGTTCAGGGAAAGATGGCGAACATCATGACTGGTGGCCAGCCAGACGCCGTCCTTCTTTTCGGGAGCGAAGGCCAGGATTCGGAGACCTTTGTCGTTCCAGGGCAGAAACGCGTCCGAGGTGGTGCTGTCGAGATCGGTGTGGTAGAGCACCGCGCCGTCGGTCGTCCAGAGATGCCGCCCTCCCAACGCGACCTGCGCGTTTTGCGACTGGAAGTAGTTGCGGAAAGGCAGCGTGAGCGGCTGCGACTGCCCCAGTCCCTCGTTGAGACCGACGTGCAGCCCCGTCCTATTTTCCACGGAACAGACGCCCTGCGGCGTCACCGCCAGCGGGACGAGCCGCCACGTATCGGTGGCTGCGGAGAGAAAAACGCCGGAGGAGGTCCAGGTCGCGTCGTGCAGGCGCCACAGGGCCAGCCGCAGGCGGGAGATGTTGCCGTTTGCGCCGGGTCCGTCGTCGAGGCGGGTGTCGGCACGCACCAGCAGCCCATCGCTCCCGTCCGCAGCCAGATAGAGCGCGGAGTAGCGAGAGGCGCTGTCGGTCGATCCCGGCGGCAACTGCGACTCCAGATTGACGATCTCGCCGGTGGCCGGGTCGAGCAGGCCGTTGGCGCTCCCGGCGAAAAGGGCGATGCCGGACTGCCAGGGGGTGACGCGGGTGGTGGCGGCGAAGGTGTTCGCTTCCCCGAGATAGAAGCTGGTCAGCGTCCGCTCCGCAGGCCGATAGACGAAGAGCTGACGCAGGGTCGGCGGCGTCGAATCACGCACGGGGTCGGAGGTCGTGGGTGAGGGCGCAGGGGCCGACACCGGGTCGGTCAGCCAGATGATCGTTTCAGCGTCGCTCTGAATGGCGACGACTTTGCCGGTCGGCTGCGGCAGTCGGAGCGTCTGCCCGCGATGGCTTTTGCCATCGTAGAGGGTCAGACCGCCGTCCGGCCGACCGATACAGAGTCGGTCCCCCACCAGATTCAGCGCCGTGGCATGCACCTCCAACGGATGCGCGTTCGCCGTGAGCGAGAGGCTGCTCTGCTGCGGATGCAGGATAGCAAGGACGCGACGTTCGGGGGCGACCGCTGCCGCAGAGGGACTGCCGAAATTACGTTCCGGGTAACGGGTTCGTCCGGCGATGGGTGCATTGGGACGGTCGCGTCCTGGCGTGGGCACAACGACGGGGCTGTCGTTGGCAATGAGAAGCATAATTTTTTCGAGCGTCTGCTCGGTATGGCCGGTCGCATCGAGGCCGCGCAGCAGAAGCGTGTGCTGCCCGTTCCGTACCGTGCGCGTGTCCCAGGTGTAGGTCAGCGGCGCCTCGTCGCTCAGAAACAGGCTGCCGTCCAGATAGACCGTGACGCGCACGCCTCCTTTCCCCGCACGGGGAGGAGCGGGCAGAGGACGGATCGTGCGTGATCGCGCCTCCATCCCGATGCGCAGGGTAAACTGCCCCGATATCGGCGTCGTGGAGTCCGGCACATCAACGAAGTGCGGTTGGGGCGCCTGCGCCGGGATCGGGGCGGTCAGGCAGCTTCCTGCCAGCACCAAGAGACAACGAAGGAAGCGCATCTTCTCCTCCTGAGATCCTATCGGTCCTTCTCTACTACCGGACTACCGAATGAGTTTCATATTGATGTAGCTGTAGGTGCCCTGTGTGTCGCCGGCAATGCCGCGCATCAGGGGTTCGCCCTTATACTTTTCGCCCAGACAGAGCGCCATCGTCGAGATACGGACATTACTCTTGTTGTGGTCGTGAATATAGTCGCGCAACTGCTGAAAATCTTCGATACCGGCATTCGGCTCGCCATCGGACATCAGATAGATCTGCGAGACGCCCTCGTATTTAAGGGCGATATCCATCGCTGCCGAGATATTGGTGCCGTCGCCCATTCTCATCCTATCCACATACTCCATGGCGGACTGTACTATATCCGGGTCGGCAGGCAGCATATCCGGATAGAGCCGCCGCACCTCCCGGCTAAAGCTGATGATATTAAACGTATCGCCTTCTTTCAGCCCGAGCAGCGCCTCCTTGAGCACCTCTTTCGCTTTGCCGATCTTATTGCCTTCGCGCATGCTGCCGGAGACATCGAGGACATAGACGATATGGAGGGCTCCCTTGCTGTCCGCTTTGGGTTTAGTGCCGAAGACGCCGCCGCGAGTCCCGTCTCCTCCGCCGCCCTGCCCGGTTCCGCCCCCACCCCGGCCCTTGCCGCCGAGCAGGCCGGCGACATCGCCAAACGAAGGACTGCCTTTGCCTTCCGTGCCGCTCGTCGCACCGCTGCCGATCCCAGTTCCTTTACCGCGGCCGTAACCGGTCGTCGATTCACCCCCGGTGCCGGGCAGTTCCGAACCGGTGCCGTGCCCACCGCCGGGCGCGCGAGTGCCCGCGCCGCTCCCACTGGCGTTGCCGTTCCCCTGCCCGACCTGATTGGAGAAGGAACCGACGGCCACTTTGCCGTTGGGGTTCGTGCCGATGCCCTTGCCCCTGGCAAAACCGACTCCGCCCCCGCTGCCCGCGCCGAGGTTGCCTCCTGTGCCAGGGCCGACGCCGGGCTTGTCCTCGGGTCTACTCTCCTTCGCCAGGGGATTCTCCACGGAAAGGATCGAAGCGCCGCCTCCGCCGCCTATTCGGGGCGCTTCCTTCGGCAGTTGCTTGCCGCCCTTGCCGCCGCCTGTGAAGAGCACCTCTTCGGGCGGAGCTTCCGGTCCGGGCGCGCCACCTTTGCCGTCCGGAATGACCGAGGGCGATGGCGTTCCGCCGCCGGCATGCACGTTGTTCAGCGCGATATGGCTGCGTGGCTGCGGCGGAGCATGGGGGGCGGTTGGGAGGCCGAGCGGCGCTGGCTTGTCGTCGGGCATGGCAAGACTGCCTGCGGCAGGAGCCCCAGTCTTCCGAGCATGCTCCCGCGGTGCCTTCACAACGGTGGGCCTATTGCCCGTGATCACACGGTGACTGACGGCCGTCTTCTCGAGGGACCGCGTCGGCGTCTTGGCGAGCGGGGGTGGAATCGGCTTGGGCTTCGCGACCGACTTGACCTCCGGTTTCGGCGCAGCGCTCTCCGGCTGCAGCGAGATCACGATTTCAGGATCTCGCGCCCTGACACCAGACATTCCGTAGCCGGGCCCCGTCCATGCAGCCCCGACATGAACGAGGAACGACACCACGCAAAAAGCGATCAACCAGTACCAGCGTTCAGCGCGCATTGTGTTTACTCTCCTGTAGCCTGCGGCCCGAGCGGAGATTTGACTCTAAGGCCCGACTGCCCGGCCTCATTCCGCTTCCGCCTTGACATCCAGTACCAGCGCCACCTGATCGCGTGGCCCCTGGTAATACTGCACTTCGATGGTGTGTTTGCCGGATCTCAGGCGAATGCTACCCTCTTTCATACGAGAGGCATGTAAGCCGTCGTTATCGATCACCAGTTTCGAGTCGATGAACAGCTTCGAGCCGTCGTCGGAAGTAAGACGAAACTGATACCGGGCTGGTATCGGCACACGGAACTCTCCATTGTAGTCGATGGCGAACCACTCGAAGCGGTTGGTGACGCCGGGAAAACCCTGCATGAAGCTGCGGGTAGGTATATTCAGGCTCGGCGCGTAGATACTTCCAACGGATTTCAGCGCCTTGAAATCGGTGGGCAGGTGTTGGGTGCCGGGATCGAGATAGTAGATGTCGCCTTTGAGCGCGAACGGTATCTGCTCTTTCGAGCCGAAGCTGCCCGCGTTGGAAGCCCCTGTCCCCCGCCCGCCGATTCCACCATTCAGGCCGCCGCCGCCGTTCCGATCTCCGGCCAGCAGCCCGCCGATGTCGCCGAAGGAGGGCGACCCCTTGCCGGTGAACGCGCTGCCGCCTGCACCCTCGCCTACACTCACGCCATTGCTGCGGCCAATTCCGACGCCCTTGCCGCGTCCATAGCCCAGGCCCTCGCCGCCGGTTCCCGGCAGTTCCGAACCCGTGCCGTGGCCACCGCCGGGCGGACGGGTTCCCGTCCCGCTGCCCCGGCTATTGCCATTGCCGCTGCCGGAGGCGTTCGAGAGTGAGGCGAGGGGCAGGCGTCCGTTAGGGTTCGTGCCGATGCCCTTGCTCCGGGCGAAGCCGACTCCGCCGCCGGTCCCGGTTCCCACATTGCCGCCCGTGCCCGGCCCCGCACCCGGCTTGTCTTCCGCGATAACATCCTTTGCCAGCGGATTGTTGACGGAGAGGATCGAAGCGCCGCCTCCGCCGCCGAGCGCAGGCGCCTCTTTCGGCAGTTGCTTGCCGCCTTTGCCTCCGCCGTTGTAGAGCACCTCTTCCGGAGGCGCTTCCGGCCCCGACGCGCCCCCTTTGCCATCCGGAACGAGGGAGGGCGACGGCGCTCCGCCGCCCACATTCGCCTCGCGCCGCGCCACTGCCAGATGCGGCAGGGAGGGAGTCTGTGCCTTCGGAGCGTTGGGAGCGCCGAGAACGACAGGCTTTTCGTTCTCGATCTCTTCAATGCCCCCACTGACCGTCACTTTCGGTGCCGGGGAGATCGGCTGCGGCTGCTTCGGGGCGACCACCGGCTCCGTTTTGCGCGCGACAACGACCGGGCGCGGGGTCGGCTTCACCGCCGCCGTCATCCGTTTGCCGAGAACGACCTTCGGTGTCGGCTGCGGTTGCGGCGTCAGTTTGACGACCGGTTTCGGCTTCGGAAGCGGTTTGGGCTCCGGCTTCTTCTTCTCTGGCTCCGGCATAGGCTGGAGCGCCACCACGATCTCCGGCGACTTCTCCGCTGCCGCCGGCAGCCCATAGGCCGGCCCGAACCGTGTCATACCCAGATGCACACAGAACGAGACGAGACAGAAGGCGACCAGCCAGTACCAGCGTTCGACACGCATCGTTTCCTACCTCTTCCTGAGCTACCCCGAATCAAGGGACGTAGCCAGCGTCTTGGGGCGGTCAAGGGGTTATCACCCCTCGCTACGCGGCTCCGCCGTATCGTCCTCGCGGACGAGAGACAAGGTTGCATTCAGCGCGTTTGTGCCCGCGAAGGCGGTCACTCGGCCGAAGGCCTCTAGCGAAGGAATTCATTCCATCGCTTTTCGACACGCATCGTTTCGTACCTCTTCCCGAGAGAATCAAGGGGTTATCTTTTTTGGCTCGGTCGGGAGCGTAATGTGGGTGAGTCCGGCCTGTCGGGCCATATCCATCACCTCCATCACTTTCGCGTACAGGACGGCCCGGTCGGCTTTCACCAGGACACGCGCGTCTTTGTTCTTCTTCGCCGTCGTCATGAGCAGACCCTGCACCTGCTCCGGCTTCTGTTCCTTCGCGTCCACATACATCTTGTTATCGACACCGATGTAGATAGTCAGGTCCTTCGTGGTTTCGGGGGCGCCTTCGCGGGTCGCGGTCTCCGGCAGAGTCAGATTGACGCCGGGCTTCTTGATGAATACCGTAGTGACCATCATAATGATGAGCATGGTCAGCGCGATGTCGATCAGCGGAATCAGGTTCATCTGCGACATAGGCTCGTCTTCGGAAGAGATGTCTCCTTGCATGTCAGACCCTCTCTCTTTCGCGCACAGGAGGGGTGTGCAGCAGCGGCATCAGATGCGCGACGTGGCCTTGAATCTGCAGCAGATGTTTCTGCAGTTCGCCGAGCAGGAAGTTGTAAGCGACGACGGAGGGGATCGCGACCAGCAGTCCCAGCGCCGTGGCGCTCAGCGCTTCGGAGATACCACTCGACATCTTGTCTGCGCCCGCCCCGCCGGTAGAGAGGGTCTGAAAGGCGGTCTGAACGCCCAGAACCGTTCCGAACAGTCCGATATAGGGCGCGATGTTGCCGATGGTCGCCAGGGTACTCAGATAGCGGCGGAGGCGCAGACGCTGCACACCAAAGGCGATGTCGGCGGCCTGCTGCATCGATTCCGGGCTGACCCCGCGCAGGGAGTTCAGCGTATTCATGATATGTGTCAGTGGCGCGGTAGCGAGGGCAGGATCGGCAATACGGTTGGTATCCCCATTCGCCAGGGCGGTAGACAGCGCCTGATACGCGGCATCCTCGGCCTGTCGCAGCCGCGAGTAGGTGTAGAGCCGTTCGAAAAGCACGCCCATCGCCAGTATCGAACAGATACCGAGCGGAATGGCGACCCAACCCGCCTTGTCGAACAGTTGCGCGATGAGCGTATTACCGAATATCGAATTCAGCTTCATGAGGCGTGACTCCTGAGGTTATTGACCGCTGACCGCTTTGAGAGCGGCAAGACGGATTTTTGCTTTTTTGACGAGTTCATGCTGGGGAAACTGCATGACGAGTTTATCAAGGCGCTGGATCGCTTCCGGCTTTTTGCCCGCCTTGTCGTAGGCGACTCCCGCCCAGTAGAGACCCGTGGGTATATAGGCTCCGGCGGCTTTATCACCCGCTGCGGCGTCGAAGGCAGCGGCGGCCTCAGCGGGCAGATTCAGATTGTAGAGTGTGCTGCCGAGATTGAATCGGGCTTCCGTGGCGAAGGGGCTTTTCGCATCATCGGCGAGCAGGCGTTCGTAGCGCGGCCGCGCCTCGTCGTACTTCTGCGCCTTCAGCCGGGCGTTCCCCACGCGCAAGAGGGCCTCCGACGTGTAGAGATTCTTCGCGCCATCGTCCGCGATCTTCGTCCAGAGCGCCAGCGCATCGTCTGTTTTGCCCTGTTTCTCCGTGATCCAGGCCTGCAGATAGCGGGCAGTCGCGGCTGTTTCCGGGGAGGGGCTGATGTCGAGCAGAGCCTGATCACTCGCAAGCGCGGCGTCCCAGTGCTGCTGATCGATCTGCGCCTGTACCAGTGCGCGGCGCACCTGCTCCTCCACCTCTTTCGTCGGCTTCAGCATCAGGGAGGCGTTGGCCGATTTTTCCGCAGCGGCAGGCTGCTTCGCGTCGAGATAGAGCAGGGCCAGCCGGGCCTGCGCGTCTCCGGCCCACGGGGCCGCAGGCCGCAGGCGGATCGCCTCTGCGAGGGCCATAATGGCAGGCGTCGTTTTCGGAACGCTGTCGTAGATCAGGCCGAGCAGGTACTGCGCCTCCGCCTGCGTCTCTTCTTCCGGTTTGGACTTCAGAAGCTCTGTCAGCGTGGTCGTCGCTTCGGTCGGCTTTTTGGCATCGAAGTAGAGTTGAGCCACGCGCAGCATGCCTTTGGCGCGCTCGGCAGGCGGCGCGTTCTTCAGCGCGGCGGCGAGTTGGACAGGATCGCTGGTCGAGGAGACGATTCCGGCCAGTCCCTTTCGGGCCTCCGCCGCTTCTGGAGAGGTCGGATAGTTGGTCACCAGGAGGCGATAGGCGGCGAGAGCGGCATCGCCCTGCTTCGCCGCCTGGTAGGCGCCGGCAGCTTTCAGTTGGGCTTTGGGCGCGAGCGGATTCTTCGGATAGGTCTTGACGAACTTTGCCAGCAGCGGCGCTGCCTCGGCCGGACGGTTCTGCGCCAGCACAGCGGTGGCGCTCCAGTAGAGGCCCTGCACGGCGACTTCCGGCTCCGTCGCCCCGGCGGCGATCTTGTAGGCGTTGGCAGCAGGCTCGTACTGCTGCTGTCGGTAGCGGCAGTTTCCGAGGCTGAGAGCCGCCCGATAGCGCTGCGGGTCGGTGGCAGGCAGGCGATTGAGGGCCGACTCCAGCCGGGTCGCGGCCGCATTGTAGTCTTTCTGCTCCAACAGGGCCTGTATCAGCCCGTCCTCCGCCTCCGCGCGCGCCTCGGTCGCCGTTTTCGAGGCGTCGTCGTTGAGCAGACGCTCGAAGTCGGACCGGGCCTCCCCATAGCGTTTGGCCTCCAGGTCGATCTGCCCGAGCATCAGCATAGCCTGCGGTCGGTCGGGCGACTTACGGTTCCGATTGAGGTACTCCCGAAAGCGATCCCTGGCGACGTCGCTGCGGTTCAGACGCAGGGCGGAGAGGCCCGCACCGTAGTACGACGCATCCGCGAACTCGCTGCGCCCGTAGTCGCGGTAGACCTTTTCGTAGGCGTCTTCGGCAGGCTGATACTTCTTCAGGTTGAAATCGGACTGCGCCAGCCAGAACCAGGCATAAGCGGCCTGTTCCGGACGCAGGTTGGTCTTGGTGACAGCTTCCAGCGGCGGAGCAGCCTTGTCGTACTGCTTGGCGTAGTAAGCGGCTTCCCCCAGGCCGAGCTGCGCGAGCGGCAGGATCGCAGGGTCTTTGCCGGCGATCGCTTTTTCGTAGGCAGGCACGGCCTGAGCGTACTGTTTCAGCTCCGCACGACATCGTCCCAGCACAAAAGCCGCGGTCGGCGCTTTAGGGTGTTTCGGGTTGGCCGCCAGAAACGCATCCAGTTTCTGCGCCGCTTCCGGATATTTTTTGGCATCGAACAGCGCGGAAGCGGCTGCCAGTTGTTCATCGGGCGTGTCGGCCCGGACCGCGCCCGCCGAAAGGCAGACGGTTCCGACCATCAGGAGGATCGCCAACTTTTGCATATCTCAAGATCTCCTCATCACAGAGCGAATACGTCGTCTCGAACGCACAGGTTCGTGCAGAGAGCAGGACACCGTTATGCGGCTTAGACACAAAAAGGGGGAGTGTGTTGCCAGGAATATTGCCATCCGACGGCGAACCTGCAGGGACACGGTCTTACGGAGATGCGGACGGGAGGTCGCCGAGAACGCCGGACACCGTCCGATTCAAGGCTCGCCGCTCGTCAAACAAGAGAACGCAGCCCGAGCGGACGTGTGACTTTTTCGGGGAGATGCCCCGCGCTTTCTGCATCGTGCAGAAGATCGACCTGAAACGCAAGATCCTGACCATCAAACAGGACGGCAGCGGCACGATACGCGAAGTGCCGATACGACAGGACACCGAGCTCCATTTCCACGACTCCTGGGGCGAACTCAGCGACTACTTCCCCGGCCAGCACGTCATGCTCTTCCTCTATGTAGACGACGCCAGGAACTGGACGTATCCTCGCGCCGTGCAGGACGAGATCCACGTCTCTGCACGGCACGGATGGTTCGCGAAGGTCGTCCGGATCGATACAACAAAGCGCATTATCACGACGCAGCGGGAGGAGAAGAACAGCAAGGGCGAGGTGACGAAAACGATTGCAAAAGAGTTCGGCTACTTCCCTTCCGTAAAAATCTGGAAAAGCGAGCGCCCCGGCGGGATCGAGACGCTCCGCGAAGGCGACGAGGTTATCACCCAGTTGGTCGAAAAGGACGGCCTGCTCGCGGCGACCGAAATCCTCGACCGCAAGGGCGACGACGCCGTACGCGCCGCGCAGGACGCGCGTCACCGGGCCGATCAGGATCGCCTCGGCCTGCCTGCCTCTATCAACGACCTTGACCCAATCTCCGGTTCGGTCGTCATCTCCGTCGCCTGGAGCGGTGCCGACCGCGCGAAATCTCTCAAACCCGGCGATGCCATCACGCTGATCCCGGACGATGGCTCCAGGCCGTTCGCCGCCCTCGTCGGTGAGATGCAGAGCATAGACTCCCGCCAGCGTATCCAACTCGTCGCCAACGCGCGCGTCATCAGCCGCCTCGACTACGGGCAGTCGCTGCACCTGTTCCTGCCTGGAACCGGGCCTGCGCTCCCAACAGGCCACGCAGGCCTTCCCGACCTCTCTCGATAACGCCTTTCCACAGACGACGTAGCGTGAGCGACACAACGTCAGAGGGCCAGGAGAATCGGTAAATCAGGCGACGATCTGCTGAATCGCTTCCTGGTCGAGGGTTTCGAGGCGGGGGCCGAGTTTTGCCACGACCTGGGCCGCGAGATAGCCGGCCAGATTTCCTGTCTTCTCCAGAGGAAGACCGTGCGTCAGGCCATAGAGCAGGCCAGCGGCATACATGTCGCCCGCGCCGGTGGTGTCCACAGGGGTCACCTTGAAAGGAGCGACCTCTACGAGGTGGTCCCCCTGTCGCAGCAGGGAGCCATCGCCGCCCATCGTCACCGCAGCCAGATCGCACCAGGGCGCCATCGCGCGGATCGCGTCGTGCGGGTTGTCGGTATCTGTCAGCGCCATCGCCTCCTCATGGTTGCCGATGACCAGATCGACATGCTCCTGCACGATCCGGAGAAAATCGGCTTTGTGCCGATTCACGCAGAACGGGTCGGAGAGGCTGAGCGCGACCTTGACGCCTGCGGCTTTCGCCGCCTGCATGGCTTTGAGCACCGCCGCCTTCTGCGTATCCGTATCCCACAGGTAACCGGTCACATAGAGATACTTGCTCTGCCCGATGAGGTCGGCCTGCACATCCTCCGGCCCGAGCTCACGGCAGATCCCCAGATAGGTGCAGAGGGTGCGCTCGGCGTCCGGCGAGACGAGCACCAGACAGATCCCCGTCGTGCCCACCCCGGCTGCGGTGTTGACCTGTACGCCTTTTTCTTTGAGCTTATCGGCGTAGAGATTGCCATGCTCGTCGTTGCCGATCTTACCGGTATAGCAGGCGCTGCCTCCCAGCATAGCGATCCCAATCATGGTGTTCGCGCCGGAACCGCCGGACTCCGCATTGACGATATGCTCGTAAATGCGGGCGACCATCTCCTTCTGCTGCGCCTCTTCGATCAGAAACATTCCGCCCTTCGCGACGCCCAGTTCCGCCAGTAAGGTGTCCGGCACTTCCGCCTGAATATCATAGAGTGGGTTACACATCCCAAAAACATCGAAACTCATGCACACTCCCCTTCCAACGTCAAACGCCGGGTGTTTTTTTCACATCGGACTATTATAGCCGATCAAAACGATTTTACGAAATCTTAACCTTCCCTTAACGCCCCCTTAACATATCGCTGTCATTCTATGCATGTAGTCGCTGCACGGATAAGCAGGACTGCGGCGTACCTTATAGACGGCATCACGAAAGCCGCTCCCTGACGGTATTTATCATTTTCCGCTGGTATGTGTAAAGGAGAACCATTGTGACTTTAGATCGTCGAACCCGTTCCGGATTCACGCTCATCGAACTGCTGGTTGTCATCGCGATTATCGCGATCCTGGCAGCCATCCTCTTCCCCGTTTTCGCCCAGGCCCGCGGCAAAGCACGCCAGATCGCCTGTATTTCCAATCTTAAGCAGATCGGAACTGCCACCGCGATGTACAATCAGGACTACGACGAGCAGTTCTATCCGCACCGCTTCAACTGCCCCGGCCCCGGTGCAGGCAGCATCTGTCCGCAGTATGTCAACAATCCGGACGCCGCCAAATTTTCCGGAGGTTCCGAGTTCCGCTTTTACTGGATATTTATGCTCCAGCCCTACGTCAAGAACTATCAGGTGTTCGCCTGCCCGAGCAATCCGAACGCGTTTACGCCGACCTCAGGCCCCTCGCCCAACTGCACCGGCGCCGGATGCGTTGGAACCGCGTATGGCGGCGAGAACAGTTACGGCCACAACGATATGTATCTGAGTCCGGCGGGCAAGTTCTCCGGCGCGAATGGACAGCCTGCGAGTGTCGCGCTCGCTGCGGTTCCGCGCGTCTCCTCTACCATCATCATCTCCGATGCCACCTATTACGGCGCGGCGTTTGACGCCAACGCGCCTGGCGATGCCAACTCGAGTGGTTACCAGGCCACCGCCAACTGTGTCAATGGCACAGACTGCGGCGTTGAACTGAAGTTCGCGACAGACCAGGGCGGCCAGTACAACAAATACTGGGAAAATATCGGCAACGCCAACTGGAGCTATAGTGGCGGCACGATAAACGGCGCCCAGGCGGTTCCGCTGGGCAAGCAGCGCCACAGTGAGCAGGTCAACGTCCAGTTTGTGGACGGCCATGCAAAGTCGCTTCCCTACAACCGCGTCGTCGGCGATGTCTGCCTCTGGACGACGGATCAGGACGGCCCTCATCCGAAGTGCAACTGATTCCGCTCCTGATGGTTCCCGCTAACACTCCCTTTGAGTGTCAGCGAGAACGGCTCTCCGTTCTCGCCACTCGGTGCAAAAAAGAGAGGTTCCTCATGAACCTCTCTTTTTTTGCGTCTGCTCTTCCATTTTGTGCGTTCGGTGTGTCTATATCAGGGAGAGCAAACCGAGGAGCAGACGCCAAAATGACCGTGGAGCGAACAGCACAGTTACTGCAACGGGCCCAGGAGGGAGATCGAAACGCCTGCGAGGATCTCCTGGCTGGTCAGCAGCAGCGTCTCTATGCGCTCTGTCTGAAATGGACGCGCAACACGACGGACGCGGAGGATATGGCGCAGGAGACGCTGGTGCGCGCCTGCACCCGTCTGAGGCAGCTTCAGAACATCGAGGCTCTGCCAGCCTGGCTCACGCAGATTGCGCTGAACACCTGCCGTAACTGGCTGCCCCGCGACAAGCCAGACCATCTGCCCCTCGATCCGGCGGAATCGGAAGTGACGGGCATGATGGAGACGGCCGAGCAGACGCTCGAACGTCTTACCCTGCAAGAGGCGCTGGCAAATCTGCCGCCGGAGTTACGCCTGGCGATTCGCCTGTTCTACCTGCATGGAATGACGCAGAAGGAGTTGGCCGCGCTCTGGCATCTGCCCGCAAGCACGATCAAAGGCCGCCTCGACAGTGGACGGCGGCATATGCGAAAGGAGTTGGAAAGGATGGGAATGCAAATAGCGAACCCGACAACGGAAGAGGCCGCGATCTCGTTGCCCAAAACCCGCATCGCGCTGACCGACGCCAACGCCCTTCAGACGAAAACCCTGCGGTCGGCGCTGCGCTCGGAGGATTTTATTCTCTCGGTGATCTCTTCCGAGGAGATGCTTCTGCAGCGCCTGCGCCGACAGGTTCCGGACATTCTGATCCTGAACACGCCCTTCGGTACACTCGACGAAAACGATGCGCTGCGCACCCTGCGTCTCGACCCGCGCCTGCGGCACATCGCGGTGATGTTCCTGGTTCCCAAAGAGCGCGCCACCGATGCCCGCCTGTTCCAGGCGTGGGAGCTCGGGGTCGACTGTTTCCTGACCGATCCGACCAATGGCATGGAGGTGGCCCGATTCGCCCACAAGCTGGACGCCGTCCGTCGCGCCGCCGACTATCGCACCCTCGCCATCGAGTATGCCTGGCAGCGCGACTCACCCCGTACTCTGCTCTGCCTCACCCGCGCTCTGCACCTCGGCGGTAAGGAGGTTCTGGACGCGGTGCGCGACGACCCCGCCTTCAACTACCTACGCACCACCGAAGCCTTCCAGGCTGTTTTCGCCTGAGCCCTAGATCGTTATCATCGGCGTTTCGGGCAAGGCAGTTTCCAACACATATACCGGAGTTGGCGGGGCTGGCACGGGGCGGGCATTCTGGACAGGGACGGTGTTGGTCAGGCTGCGGGTCAGCAGCCCGAATCCGAGCGCACTGACAGCGCCGCCGAGCATGCCGCCCTGTCGTTTGCCGTAGAAGGCGATCGCGCCTCCGGCGGCGCCGACCACCAGACGTGTGGCAGGCGACCAGTGCAAGGGCGCGCTGCACCTCGTCATGACGATGACTTCGCCCATGTGCTCGGGGTCGGCTCCCGACACAGAAGAAGACAACAGCTCATTACGCACCCCGACCACGCCGCGCGTGCCGGTGACGCAGTGCAACAAAACGTTCACCTCGGAAGATGAAACGGAGCCGCTCAGGGTGACGACGCCATAGTGGGCGGCGACCTGCACTTTCGACGGATGGGTGACGACATGCCCGATTCGCGCACGAACGCGTTCGACCACACGGATGTCGGTCGGCGTCTCATAGGAGAAGACGGACTGCAGTTCCGCCATCAGGCCGCCTGCGCGATGCGTAAGATCGCGCGAGGCTGCATCGACGGTCTTGCCGAGTCGAGTCGTGGTGTGAATCGCCTGATCGCGCACCAGGGCGCGTCGCCGATTGCCACGCTCCGGATCGAAGAAATACATCAACGCCGCGCCGATACCGACGCCCTTTACAAAGGTTATTATTCGCATTCCAGTGTCCTTTCGGTCGCAAAATGGTGAGGTCGGCACTCCTCGCCAGAAGGTTCGTGCCGACCTGCCACAACTTCTACCCGAACGGACGCCGAACTGCTTCGGAAGGTTCCTTATGTTCGTGACGATGGGGGAAATAGGGGTCGAAAACGGTTGCGCTGAACGGGGGGAATGTGCTAAAATAGAGCCGTAGTGATCGTAGCTTGAATGGCGGACTCACCCTGCTGTACTCGTGATGCATCTGTGGGCGCAGAGCCAACGTACTTGCATGGGCGGATGCAACATTCGGAATAGTGATAGCCTCGCTTGTCGGGGCAAACGCAACACCGGAGAGCCTCTGCCTCTTCTGAACCCCCTCGGGTTCATGCGCTCTGATACACACGGTATTGGCGGGGTGGCTTTGGGCTTATGGCAAAGGACGAGCAGCATGTCTGTTCGTCCTTTGCCTTTTTTGTTTCGTTGCGGCCTGACGTGCAGGCAGTTCAGACGGGGAAGAGAGCGGTGGGGCGGGCGGGATCGAGTGCGTAGATGCCTGCATAGATGGTTTCGGCAGGGCCGGTCATTTCGATCGAGGCCCCAGGCTTCCAGCGTACAATGAGATCGCCGCCGTGGCTCCGTACGCGGATGGGTTCGTTGAGAGCGGCGTAGTCGTGCAGCACGGCGGCGACGGCGGCGGCGCAGGCTCCGGTACCGCATCCCCATGTCTCCCCGGCTCCGCGCTCCCAGATTCGCAGATGCAGAACGGTCGGCGACTCGACCTGACACCACATCAGGCTGGTACGGGCCGGAAAGAGCGGATGCTCCTCGACCTGTGGGCTGATGGAGAAAAATGTTTCGTCGTCCGGCAGCGTCTCGACGAAGGCGATGGCGTGCGTCGAGCCTGTGGAGAGCGCAGTCACAGGCAGGAGCAGACCATCGTCAAGTTCGAGCGGATAGTCCATGACGCGCTCCAGCGGCACCCGCATTGGGATCGAAGGGGGGTCGAAGCGGGGCAGGCCCATATTGACCGTGACGGAGGTGATGTCGCCACCGCCGACCCGGTGGATCTGCGCGGCACGCACCCCGGCGAGCGTGGCGATCCGCAGGGTTTCGGTGCGGACGATGCCGTGTTCCACCGCATAGCGTGCCAGACAGCGCAGGCCGTTGCCGCAGACGTCCGGCGTGCCATCCGGATTGTACATCCGCATCATGATGTCGGCGCTATGCGTGTCGTCCAGCACGAGCAGGCCATCGGCGCCTACCCCGGTGCGGCGGTCACAGATCTCTACCGCCAGCACCGACCAGTCCGTGTCCCCATCCTGGCGTCCGTCCACGACGACGAAATCGTTGCCGACGCCCTGCATCTTTGTAAAGGGAAGTGTGTCCGGCATCCTGGCTCCGTTTCCCGGAAGGAGAGTGAAAAGAGAGAAAGCAGGAGGCGAGGGCGTAGACCGCCTGCCTTCTGCCTTCTGCGTTCGGGCTTCGGGATTGAGATCAGCCCTTGAGGGCCTCTGCACCACCCACGATCTCGGAGATTTCGCGGGTAATTCCAGCCTGTCGCGCTCGGTTGAGCTGCAGTGTCAGAGAGGTGATCATTTTGCCGGCGTTGTCGGTGGCCGCGCTCATCGCGGTCATGCGGGCGCCGTGTTCGCTTGCGGTCGCTTCCAGCAGCGCCTGATAGGTCTGGCCCTCCAGATAGCGTGGCAGCAGGGCGCGCATCAGGACATCTGCGGACGGCTCGAAGATATAGTCCTCGACTTCGTCACCGGGGGCCGCATCGTCTGCATCCGGCGTCTGAATCGGCAGGAGCTGCACATCGGTCGGCTTCTGAGAGATCGCGGACAGAAAACTGTTATAGACCATGAACAGTTGATCGATCTGCCCATTTGCAAAATCGTCGCTGATAATCCGGGTGATGTCGCGGGCATCTCCGAAGGTCACCCCGGTGTTCGCGAACGCGAACTCCTGCACCACGTTGTAACCGCGCCGTTTCAGGAAGGCGATGCCTTTGCGCCCGGCGACATAGAGCCGAACGCGCTCTTTGTCATACCCCTTGAGCAGTTCCACGACCCGCCGCAGCAGGGCGGAGTTGTAGGAGCCGGCCAGGCCGCGATCCGATGTCACGATCAGGAAGCCGATGTTGCGCGGCGCCCGCACTTCCAACTGCGGAAGCTCCGCTGAATCTCCGACCGCGCGCGCCAGGCTGGTCATCATTTCGCGCATCGCGCGGGCGTAGGGACGCGCCGCCTGGACGCGATCCTGCGCCCGTTTCAAACGCGCCGCCGCGACCATTTTCATCGCCTTGGTGATCTGCTGGATATTCTTGGCGACCTTAATCCGTGATCGCACCTGTCGAATCGTTGCCATCGGTTCCCCTCTTCCACGCCTGAACTGCCCGTATCTGTGCTTACATTTTACCCGAAATCAGGCGTGGAAAGCCGCACGCCTCCTGTAAGGAAACGAAATGCTCCTATTTTTTGTCGCGAACGGCCGAGAGCAGCGAGTCGACGAGGGCGTTGTCGGCGCCGGTGGGATCGTCGGGATAACGGGCGGCGATGTCGTGGGCGAACTGTCGGAACTCGTCGAGCGTAACGGCGCGCTTGCCGTTCTTTTCGGAGAGATACGAAGCCCCGACGATGGCGGAGCAGTCCGCGCCGAACTCCGCTGTCATCACGGAGGGTACGCCGTTGCGGAGACATTCGACCATGTTCTGGATCTCGCCGTAGAACGAGGAGGGCCAGTGCTGCCAGTTGGAGCCGCTGACGCGGAGACGGCGGCTCTCGTGCCCGTGGGCGTCGGTCACGACGGCGAAGCGTTTGCCATCGGTATCGACCATCTTGATCGAGCCGGTGGTGCCGATATAGGCGGTATCGGGTGAGTCCTGCTCGCTCCATGAGCCTTCCACATGGGCGGTGCTCCAGGCTCCGCTCTGCGCATCCTCGAAGCGGATGAGGATGTGCGCGTCATCGTCCACGGTGACCTGCTGGAGCCGCCCGTCGATGATGCGGTGCGGCATGCGGATACTCATGCCGAACGGCGCGGCGGCTTTGACGAGCGTCGGCGTCTTGTGCAGTCCGGCGACGTACCAGGCGGCGCCGATGGCATGGATACCGTTGTCGAGCAGGGAGCCGCCGCCGCCGAAATCGGAGTTCCAGAAACGCGGGTTGCCTTCCGGCCCGCCGTGCGCCTGCGTCAGAAACATCATGGCAAGCTCGCCGATAGCCCCGGAATCCACGAGTTTTTTGACGGTATAGTAGTCTGGCTCGAACAGCCAGTTTTCGTTATGCTGGTAGACCTTGCCGGACCGCTTGACGGCGGCAATGACGCGCTCGGACTCCAGCCAGCTCCGCGATATCGGCTTTTCGCACATGACGTTGATGCCCGCGTCGAGGGCCTGTATGGCGAGGGGGGCGTGCAGAACAGGCTGGGTGCAGATGTCCACGAGGTCCGGCTTGACCTCCGCGATGATCTGGCTGATATCTTCGTAGAACTTGATCTGCTCGCGGTCGCGCTCCAGCCGCTCGATGGTGTCGGTGTCGCCGCGCTCCTTACACTGCGCGATCTTCGTATCGACCAGCCCATCGTAGCGTTTGCGGGTCAGCTTCTGCGCTGTCGAATCGGGGTCGCAAAAGGCGACGAGGTGCGCATTGGCGATGTCGGGATAGCAGGGAAGATGT
This sequence comes from Chthonomonadales bacterium, assembly GCA_038217285.1. Lineage (GTDB taxonomy): Bacteria > Armatimonadota > Chthonomonadetes > Chthonomonadales > Chthonomonadaceae > JANXLO01. Next base: position 2,493 of record JBBQPO010000075.1, on the reverse strand, counting down.
GCTCCCCGGAAGATGCCGCCTGTTCCAATGGCGGCGACGCGGACGCGCTGTGTCGGATCCATAAGCGAGGTTTCTCCTTGAGTCTGTTTGACGATGTGAAAGGCCGGCGGCTCCGCCACTTTTTGCGGTGTGATCGCGACCGTGCGCGGAGAAGCCGGGTCCGAAGCCGCTGTTGCTGTGTGCGGAACCTCGGTTGCTGCCACAGGGGGCGTATCATCCAGTTCCAGAAATCGGGTATTGACGCCGGCGGCAGGCAGTGCGTTTGTCTTGGCGGCCGGGGCAAGGCCGAGCCGGGTTTCGAGTTCCGAAAGCTGCTGCGCGGCGTTCTCATCGTGGGAGAGGGGCGCGGCGCGTGCGGTATAGAGAGCGCCGGTCGAGGGCTGTCCACTGCGAATACCCGCCACTTCCTCGCGCGCCGAGGCTTCGCGGCCCATTTCCCGCACCTTCTCCGAGGCGCGCTGCCACATCTCTTCGGAGGGGCTGGCGAGATCGAGCTCTTCCGAAGCCCGCATCCGATTTCCAGCCGCCTGCACCAGTTGCGCCTGCAGCGCGTTGACCTGCAGCAGCAGTCGTGCCTCCTCTTCGGGCAGACGCATCTTCGCACTCTCGGCGTTGGCGTCCGCTTCCGTCAGCTTTTGCCGCAAAAAGATCAGTTCCGCTTCGCGCTTTTTGCGCTCTGCGCGAAGTTCTATCGCCAGTTCAAGGCGGTTGATGCGCTCTGCCAGCGCGGCTTTCGTCTCAATGTCGGCGATTTCGCGCTCCCGGACGACGCACTCATCCTGCATGCGGTTGCGCTGCTGCACCGCCAACACGACACGCTCATTGAGCGCCTGCCGCGCGTCGCGTATCTCGCGTAGCGCCTCACGCACCGCCGCCGCCGATTCCAGTTCTCTATCCGCCATACAACCCTCTTCCCACGCTTCCTGATAATGCGAAATCTGTTTTTTGCCTGAAAACAGACAGGGATTATGCTTCTGGATCAAACTCGACCACTGCGGCGATTGCCCGCGTGATCTCCGTCAACTCTGCTTGTGAAACCTCACCGATGCGCACGACAAACCGCTGTATGTCAACGCCCCGCATCTGAAGAACATCCACCGCCGATTCTTTCTTCAGACCATTCGTGGAGTTCGGCAAGAGATGGACGTGCCATAGATTGTTTGCAAAACCAGGGTTCCAACCTGTGATCGGTGCGACAAGTTTGACGGGCAATCTGTCGGCGGCATCCAAACTAACAACGACCGCCGGACGCGCTTTGCGTATTTCAGACCCTACTGTCGGGTCGAAATCCACTCTCCATATCTCGCCGCGTTTGGGTTGAGGCCGTTCAATACTCAACGAAATCTCCACCAAGCCACTCTTTCCAGTCGCTATTTTGTTCGTAGTAAGGAGCCATCTGCTCAGCCTGCGCCGCAAGAATTTTGCGGCGCTCGGCAAGCGGAAGTTTAAGGAAACTGCGGCGGTCGAGTTTGCCCTCGGTTTCGGCAGGCTCCGTAGAGAAGGCTTGTTCCAGGAAGCGTTCGAGGTAGATTTCCACTGGTAAACCGCATTCGGCAGCATGCGCTTCCAGGCTATTTTCGATATCCGGAGGTAAATTCAGGGTAATCGTCATTCAACTGCTCCCTAAACCCACGGCCATCCGAGCGGCAGACGACCGCGAACTACTTTATAAGCCCTAGAATTCCTCATCCTGCCATTGAAGTCCTTCTGCGGCACATCCGAGAGAGACACATGAGATCTCAATAGAGGAAAACGTTTTCGCAAGGGCATCTCACGGGCTGGCCTTCCGGTCAGAGATGGACAGCAATCTCCGGTGGGAAAACTCTCTGAGGAGCGTTGTCCTCGGGGCGGCAGGACGGCAATGTCGTGTCCTGCGCGGATGCCTTGCTGTACTGTCTCTTCGTCACGCGCTCGCCGTGGACATAATAGCGTGGGCAGCCGCGTCTCAAACCACCTTTCGCGTTCCATTCCCGCTCGATACCGTGCCCTTCCCCTTCACACCAGTGCCGCTCCTCCCGAAGGGATGCATCGGTGTTTAGCCACCACTCGAAACCGTGGGAGCTGCCGTTGCGTTCGTAATGTACTTCCTCAAGAGTTGCCGAGCCGTCTTCCCAATCCTGCCACCAGAGGTCGATCCCTGTTCCCCGATCCATCGTGTAGGAGCCGAGGAGGCTGCCATCTCTCCCCCATTGAAACGCCGTTCCATGCGCGACACCATTTTCGTACGGGGCGCAGGACATCAGTTTATCAGGCTCATACCAATGGTACTCTCTACCATGCCTGACATCGTTCTGGAAGGACCACTCGGATTCCGGTTCTCCGGTAACGAAAAACTCCCGAATGCCGACGCGCTCTTTACCGTTGTAATACTCCGCACGCTTCTTGCCGATCTTGCCGTAGCGCGCCGTCACTTTCTCCCGTGCCTCTTCCGGGATGGAAGAGAGATAGGCTATGTCTCGATTCATATTTTTTCTCCGTCCGCTTACGACCGAT
>JBBQPO010000074.1:0-21587 GCA_038217285.1 Chthonomonadales bacterium | reverse complement strand
GACGACCTGGCGCACTGGCAAGAGCGCCTGAGTGCGGGCAGCAGATCCGACGATTTTTGGCTGATCGGTGGCCCCAGGCTGGAGCGTCTTCTGCCGGATCGCCGCGTCTCCCGCCTGCTCGTGACCGATCCCCTCGATCCTGAAGAGCGCTGCGTTACCGCCGTGATCCATAGCCCCGGCAGGCCGACGCTGGAGATCACGCTGCCGCTGCCGGAAGAGAAATTTTGCGGGCGGCTGCTGCGGGACCCGTTCGGCGTGGGCCGTTCTGCGCCCCGTAAGGTCGCCGGGCGCTTTGCTCCGACCTCCAACTTCGTCTGGGGCCAGAACGGCACCAAGCTCATCGCCCGCTGCGCCCCGAACGCGCTGGTCGTCTACGCGGTGCCGAACTCGCCGACCGCCGGAACCGGCCGGCCTAAGATCCATACCGCGAAAGTCCAGCCCTCTCCGATTCTCGCGGCAGGCCGGGTGCATAAAGCGATCGTAGCTCTGCAAATGTCCCCCGAGGCGCAGCTCCATCTGGAGTGCATCGGTGGGCAGCACGGTTCTATTCCGCTCGGCCTCTTCCCTGGACCGATGGGAGATCTGCTGACGGATATGGCCGCGACGCCTGAGCAACCGCTCGCCCCCTGCTTTTCCGGGCCGTCCGATGACACGCACTGGCACGCGGTCTATGCCTTGCTGCCGAACGGCCTGCTGGTGCGCCTGCGCTTTGGCGATGGGGAGACGGCACAAACGCTGATTATCGACAGGGCGATCCACGCCGTCGCGCCGGTCAAGGAGAGCGACAGTCTGGTCTACATAAAGCGCCTGGAGAAGGCGTGGCACGTGGAGGCCATAGGTCCCAACGAACACAAAGGGACGTTGAACCGGCCCTGTGGCGAAACCGCCCGACACGTCTTCTTCGGTTGCGGCGGCAGTCTGGAAACCCCGAATTTTGGAATGCCTGCCCTCCAGGTCGATGAGTACCACTGGATCGTCATCACCGATGAGGACGACGTGCATCTGGAGGTCAAAGCCTCCCAGCAGGTCGTTGGCGTGATTGGGCCGCGACAGTATGGCAAATCGCCCGGCCTGGTCGTGCTGGAGGCGGACCAGCGGTCACTGCGTATCCTCGGCAAAGAGTGGAGCTTCGCTCTGCCACGTGCCAACGCCGACATCGTCCATGCGTCCGCCAGCCATGCCGACCCTTATATCGCCTATGTGACCGAAGCGGGAGAGGTCGTCGTCTATTCGCTAACCCACGAGGGCACCCTATACCGCCTGGAGGCCAGCGCCCGATGAGCAACACCGTCCTGCCGACCTTCGCAACTGCCGATGGTCCTTCTGCCGAACGGGTCCGTCCAGGTCTGCTGACGCATCGCGGCGTGGTAGAGGCGAGCGCCCTGCTATTCGACACGCATCTGCTGACGCCGGCGGTGGCGCGGGGCCGGGTGCTGGCCCTCTGGACGCTGGGCGCCACGGTCTATAGACTGGAAGAGGGACTGCTGCTGCGCCTGCCTGCGCCTTCTCGGGTCGTCTGCGCCGTCGCGCCGGGTCTGCCGCTGGTGTGCGAGGGGGGCCTGCTGACAGCGGCCCCAATTACGGTGGCAGAGCGCAAGCGACTGCCGCTCCTCGACGGCCTCTTGCTGGTTCGAAACGGAGAGGCGGTCGTAACTCCCCTGTCCGAATCGACCCGGGAAGACCCGGCTGACTGGCTCGACCTGAGCGCATGGCGACCGATAGACGTGGTTTCGCTCGGAGCGCCGCCTGCGCCTCCCGTTGTCGTTGCGGAGGCCGCTCCCTTCGATGCCCGCGCGAAACTGCACGGCGTTCCCCCCGCCGATCCGCAGAGTGCGGCCGTGGCGCAGAAGCTCCAGGCCGCCCTCCGGGCGCAGCGCGAAGGGAAGCCCTCTCCCGCAGAGCGACTCGGGGAGCCTCGGCAGTCTCCTGTCGTGAATATGCTGCGCCCGTTGCTGGAACGGCTGGCTCATCTCGGGGAAACCCCTCCCGGCAGCAGCGCAGGCAGAAACAACAGGAAGGGGCGCGGAGAGGCCGCGCCGAAGCAGGGGCTTGGCGTGAGGCCGCAGTCGGAGCGGGAGGCGTTAAACCCTTTCCAGAGCTGGCTGAAGCATACGGCGGCCCGCGCCCTGATGATGACCGGACTGGCGCGGCAGATCGGACAGAAACAGGCCGACTACCTGGGCCGCATGATGGAGATGTTCGAGAAGGGGGAGCTGGACGCCGCCCTGCGTCATGCTATTCCGCTCGGCGGTGACTCAGGCGGCGCCCCGGCGCCTCCTTCCCTCAGCATTCCTAGCGCCCGTGAAAATCTGCAGATCACCTCCGGAACTGCCAGAGGGCGTCTTGGCATGGGGGTCGAGCTGTTTACCGACCTGCGCACGCTCTACCGGCATGCGTTCGAGCAGTTGGAGCGGCAGGGACGTATCGAAGAGGCCGCCTTCGTGCTGGCGGAACTGCTGCATGCGAGCGCCGAAGCGGTCGCGTTTCTGGAGCGGCACGGCAAACTGCAGCTCGCGGCGGAGATCGCGGAGGCGCGCAAACTCGCTCCCGGCCTGATCGTCCGCCAATGGCTGCTCGCGGGGGATCGTGACCGGGCGATGCTCATCGCCCGACGGCATCAGGCGTTTGGAGCGGCGGTCGAGCTGCTGAACCACAAGAATCCCGAGCAGGCCCTGGAGCTGCGCCGCCTCTGGGCGCAGGCGACCGCCGACGCCGGAGACTATGCCGCCGCCGTCGATCTGCTCTGGCAACATCCGGACCTGCGCGCCGAAACCCTGCCGTGGATCCTGCAGGCGCTTGCGTTCGGCGGCGTTCCGGCGGCACGTATGCTGACCCGCCTGCTGGAACTGACCCCCGAAGACTCGCAACTGCACACCCGGATTGCCGCGCTGCTCGACGATGAGGATCCCGAACAGGCCCCCGAGCGCAAGGAGTTCGCCGAGGCGCTCTGTACGGTCGAGGTGACTCCGCGCGCAACCGTCTTCGCTCGGGCTGCCCTGCGGGCTCTCATACGCGACTCGCTCCTGGCGCCGCATCTTATGGACCGCGAGCTGTTCCGCCGCCTGCAAAAGGTTGGGGCCGACGCCGCCCTCCGCGCCGACCTGCCGCCTCTGCCCGCCGAGGCGACCATCGAGGCATTGAACCGGCGCGAATCGCCCCTGGCGCTCGAGTGGCCTGCGCACGATGTGGGAGCGATGCCTCTGACCGACGCCGCCTTCCTGCCCAACGGGCGGTGCCTGGTCGCACTCGGAGAGGCGGGAGTGCGGCTGCTGACGCGCGACGGGCGCACCGTCGCGCATTTCGATCAGCCGGCCTATCGGCTTGTCGTCGCGGACAACGGACAACGCGCCATCGCCATCGCGCCGCGTGGGGACGTGCTGCGACTGGCCCGGCTCGACCTTGCGGGTCTGCACTCCGCGCACTGGTGCGAGACGACCCTCCAGACGTTCGCCCCCGACTACGACGGCTCGCTCTGGTTCGTCGCCACCACCGGCGACTTGCTCACGAGCGGTGGCCGCGCCGGAGACCTGCTCGCGATCGACGCTACCGCGGATCGCTTTCAGGCGCTCTGGCGTACACCCGACCTGACCGGCAGTCCCGTGCAGATCGCCCGGACCATACTCGATTGCGCCCTGCTGCTGCGTCAGCCGCAGGTCGTGGAGGGTCTCCACGGTCTGCCGCAACTGGCAGAAACCTGGTGGATATGGCATTTCGCGCTGCCCTCTCTCACGATGCGGGACCGTCTGGAGCAGCCTCCGCCCGATCTGCGCCTGGCCTTTACCCGTGGTGTCGCTCCCAGCGGCGCCACCGCCGAACTCCTGGTTCGCAAAGCGGCCATGCTGAGCGCGGAAACGTCGGACGAAGTTCGCATCGAAGACGACCTTTTGCAACTGGATGTAAATGCCACTTCGCGCTTTACAGACTCGTTTTCCAGCGAACAGGCCCAGCCGATGCAGCCGATCCTTACCGCCACCTGGGTTGCTGTTCCCTTTCGTTTTGCAAAGGGCGTCTGTGTGCGACTCTACGACCGTTCGAGGGGAAAACATTGCGCTACGCTGACGCTGCTGGGCGCATCGCTGCTCACGGTCCGCCTGAACGACACGCATCTCACCCTGGCCGACGACCGCGGTCGCCTGATCGTTCTCGACCTGGTCACCGGCAATCTGACCCGTAACCTGCGCCTTCACTGATATGACGCTGCCCGGTGTTGCAAAAGAACGGACGGCACTCTGCCTGTGCAGAGTGCCGTCCGTTCGAACGACTATGGATCCCTCCGCTGGGTGCGGTCTGTTACCGCAGGGCGAAGTGGCTCCTGAAGGCCCGTTAGACTACCGGTGCGACGAAGCCTTCGCTGCGATAGGTCGCGGCACGCTCTTCGATGTTGACCGCGCCATGGGTGCTGAGGATCTGCGCGACCCCGTTCGCCGCGCTGTCTTCGGCGCGGATGGCCACCAGGGTTCCGCCACGGCGGATGCCCTCGTTGTAGTAGACGGCTTCCTCATGCGGCACACCGACATGCGTCAGGACGCCGACCAGTCCGCCGACCGCCGCGCCGATACCCGCGCCAGTAAGCATGCCCGCCAGCCAGCCGGCGCCCGCGATGAAGCCGAGGCCCGGAATGACGAACAGGCTCAGTCCGGCCAGAAGGCCCAGTACGCCGCCGACTTCCGCGCCGACGCCCGCGTCTTTGGTCACGGCATGGCCCATGCCGTGCCCCGTCTCGACGGTATCGCGGCGACCATGCACTTCGGTTTCGTTATTGGCCAGAACACTGATGTCGCTGTGCAGCACACCGGCGCGCTCAACCTCGACGGCCGCGCTCTTGGCCTGGTTGTAATCATCGAACAAACCGACGACTGTTTTCATGGAAAATTCTCCTTCATGGGAAGTAGCGGAGTCTGCTCATTCAGACTCGGGAAACGGCCTTCTACGAATGGCCTACGGTTGAAATCCGGCCCCGACTCGGGTGGCACGGAAAGAAACGCCGAAGCGTATCATAGAACAACGGGTCCTCTACTTGTAGCCTTTTGCTTGATGACAAGTAGAATGTCGCCTTCGTCCAGGCAGACGTCCGAATCCTGAGGAAGGTTCCGGCATTTACCGATGGGACAGCGTTCAAAAAGGGAACAGGCGCACCTTCTGGAATCCCCCTGGATTCAATCCAGGGGGAAATTGTAGCCGACATGGTGAATAGACGCCTGGTCCGCCCTCGCAAGCCAGCAGGGCGATCTTCAGAAGGGAAAAAGAGGACGATGCGGATTGCCTATTTCGACTGTTTCAGCGGAGTGAGCGGAGACATGATGCTCGGGGCGCTGCTGCATGCGGGCGTGGACGAGGCCGCCTGGCGCGCGGAGATGGAACGCCTTAATGTACCCGGTTACTCTCTGGAGATCGGTATGGTCGTCAAAGAGGGAATTTCCGGGATGGATGTGGACGTCCAACTGCACGAGGCCGATCAGGGACATGGCCGCCATCTGGCGGATATCGCCGAAATTCTGGAGAAGAGCGGCGTATCGGAGACGGTGCGTTGTCGGGCGATGGGCGCGTTCACCCAACTGGCCCATGCCGAAGCCAAAATCCATGCCATGACGCCGGACACGATCCATTTCCATGAGGTCGGTGCGGTCGATGCGATCGTGGACGTCATCGGCGCGTGTATCGGCCTGGAGATGCTGGGCGTCGAGAAGGTCTACGCCTCGCCGCTGCCCTTCAATCGCGGCTGGGTGGAGTGCGCGCACGGCACGATGCCCGTCCCCGCGCCCGCGACGATGGAGCTTCTGGTCGGCTTCCCGCTGCGCCCCGACGACCGCCCGAAAGAGCTGATCACCCCCACCGGCGCCGCCCTGCTGGCCGAGTTCGCGGAGCGCACCCCGACCGGAGAGTTGGCGCCCGTGCCGGCCTTCATTCCGCGCGCGATCGGCTATGGGGCCGGCAAACGCGATTCCTGGATACCCAACCTGCTGCGCCTCATCGTCGGCGACACCTACACCGAGCCGATCAAAAAGCCCGCCGGCACCCACCGCCTGGAACGCCTCTCCGAACCCAAACCGAGTAAGCGCAAAAAAGACTGAGCCGAGATTTGCACCACCATCGTCGGCGGCATCGGTAACACGGCCGATGGCCCCACGCCTTCGTCACCGGCAGCCTCCTCACCGGGAGACTGCCGGGCAGACGACCCCGTCCCCGAATCCTCCCTCGATGCGGGCGCGCAACCCGGTCCGTAGAGAAGGCGCTATTACAACAGCTTTGTGAAGTACAAGGCTAGCCCATCATCGACCGGAATAGACGCCCCATAAATCACCGGCTGCTCGTGCGTCATCAGCCCGTGCCCATCCGGAACGTAGCCGCGTCACCCGCATCCCGGCATCCTGCTCGGCCAGATAACGCTCAAACTGCGCCGTATCTTTACCGCCCCAGCCCAGGGCGAGGAAGGCCACGACGACTTCGGCAATATCACAGGATTGAAGGGGCCGTACAACAAGATTCACTGGCACAGTTTATCTCCTTTCCTGATATTCGCTCCTCCGCTAGAGCGAACCACACGAACAGGCTGTCCCTGCGTCAGCCGAATCACGATTGAACCCACGAAGCGCTTCAGAATATGTCCACCCACGAGGGACCTCCAGACATTTTGTTACCCGGCTCAGGAAGCAGGCGCTTCACGAAGGAGATCAGTTCCATCGGGTCAAAGGGCTTGAACAGGTAGGCATCCACCCCGCCACCGCCGCGAAAAACCTCTTCTTCGTGCACCTTGCGAGACAGGACGATAAGAGGCAGAGCCCGGCTGATCTCGTGCTGTTTCAGTTTCACCAGCAGATCCCAGTAGGCAGTGTCCGGCAGGGTCGTGTCCAGTATTATAAGGTCGGTCTTCTGCGTCTCGACTGCGATGATGGCCTCGTGACCATTCATGGCTTGAAGGACACGATAGCCGGACCGTCTGAGGTTGGTTCCGATGAGCCGTTGAATGCGAGGCTCGTCTTCCACGACCAAAATGGTCTTCAATGTCTCCATCCTCCAAGTTCTACAGCTCCCCGGAAAGCGAACAAAAACTCTCGGCTGTTCGGTATTCTGCCAATAAGCCCTCTCTATGGCGATACACAACTCTGCGACGGTGTGGTGATATTCCGCTCACGCTGGTTTCTTCCAGGGAGGCACAAACAGATGCTCTTTCCAGTTCGGCCACACAGCTTTGATCTCCGCGAGCAGCCAGTCCCCGGCGATGGTCGTGGAGGTTTCGTGGGTGGTGTAGTAGAGCCAGTCCAGGCTCTCCGTGAGCCAGTATGTCTCCATCGGAAACCAGTGGTTTGGATCCCAGAGGGCGAGATCCAGTTCGCAGTCGGGCTCCTGGTTGGTATCGTGAAGTCCGTAGAGCCTTTCGATACCATGTTGCGCCAGAACGGTCCGTAAGGCTTCCACGGTCAGTCCGTTCCGGATCGCCGTTGAATCGAACACCAACGCCTCGTAGGGAATCTGGTACTCATCGAATGGGATCCACCATCGCTTCGTGATGCTCCACCGCTCTCGCAGGCGCACCATTAAGTTTGCGCTTTCATGTTCTTGCAGGAAGCGGCGATAAGGCAGTGGCTCGACGCTCCACTGTTTCCAGTCCTTCTGAGCGGCAAACGCGCGCACAGCCTCCACGAAACGGGCGCGCTCCTCCTGAATGGACCGGATATCCTCGGGCTTTTTCCACAGATCATACCGCAAAGGGGCAAGCTCGCCTGTTTCGACGAGCCGCCAGGCCGCAATATGCCGAGAACCCAACTCCTCCGGCCTTAACCACTCCACAGCAATGAGAATAGCCTCCAGTACAGCGGTCTGCGGCCGCACCGAACTGCCCGAGGTATCGACATTTTGCTGCCTCGCATGGTCGCGTTCCTGTCGGAGTTCGGCGATGCGTTCGATACACCAGCGGCGAGCAAATGTATGAATTTTCTCGCTCGGTTTCATATTCGTCCTCGCTGCCCACGCCAGCGTCGCCAGAGCGTACGCACGAACAAAGCAGCCCCACCGGTTCTTTTCGCCGCAACCCAAATGTCCATTCCTCTGTCGGCAGCATCTTTCTGTTCGCCTTCTATCGTCCTATTCCTGCTATTTGCAGGAGAATCATAGCGACGTCATGAAACTGTTTTCGAATATTCCACTTTCAACACGGCTCCCCTTGTTAGGTTAAATCAATATGGCAACTCGACACCGACGTGGCTTTGCCCTGACACGCTTGTTCCAGATCCTCACCCTGATGTACGGTGGTGGACGACTGACGCAACGGGACTTTGCTGTCGCCTGCGGATGTTCTGATCGTCAAATCGGGCGTGACCTGGATACCCTGCGTGAGATCGGGGTTCCTTTCGACTGCAACCGCCAGCAAGGCTACTTCCTCGAAGAGCACTGGTCGCCCCTCCTTCTGACGCTCACCATGCAGGAAGTCATGGCCTTGCTGTTGGCCCGGCAGTCTATTGTCGGGCGCGCCGAGATGCCCTATGCCCATTCCGCTCAGACCGCCTTCGACAAGATCGCCGGACTCCTCCCCGCAAATCTGCGCGCACAAATGGAAGAGGAAGCCGTCGCCTATTACAGCGCAGGGAAGCGGAACTATGCTGCTGCGCCCTGGGGCCAACTGCTGGACGCGATGCACCGGCGTGAACGCCTGGAAATGCACTACTATACGATCGGCCGCGACGCGACGTCCACGCGCAAAATAGACCCTTACCATATCGTCTGGCTGCACGGGTTTTGCCACCTCATCGCCTATTGCCATACGCGCCGTCAGGCAATCAATTTCGCGCTCGATGGCATTCTGGCTCTACGGAGTACAGGGGAGACGTTCGCCGTGCCCGCGTCCTTCTCCCTCGCCGAGTATCTGAAGGGCGCGGCGGGACCGCTGCTGGGCGAACCCACAGAGATTAAAGTGCGCTTCGATGCCGAAACCGCCCGCTGGGCCAAACGACGCATCTGGGAGTTTCCGCATACCCTTGCGGAACAGCCAGACGGAACACTTCTGCTCTCCGGCACCGTACGCGGCATAGACGATATACGGAAAGAACTTCTTGCCTGGGGACGCCATGCCCATGTCCTCGAACCTGCATCCCTCGCCGTCGCGATACACGAGGAAGCCTGCGCAATTGCGGCGCTCTATGCCCCCGACGAAAAAATTCCCTGAATATTTCGCCTGTGTGCCGGACTCGGACACACTGCTGTCCGCCTGCCCGAAGTATCCTACAATCGAAGCGACACTGAAATCCCTCTGACACGCCCAATGTCGCGAATTCCAGGGGAAATGGAGCATTGCGATGCCGGACAAGAACGCCTTTCTGCGCCTATGGGGCAAAACGAACCGCCCGCAGAACACAACGTATCATCCACTTCTTTTCCATCTTTATGATGTGGCCTACAGCGCGGCGGAACTGTGGGAAGTCCTGCCCGTCGGCCTAAAACAACGGATGGCGAATGCACTGGAATTGGAGATCGAAGCCGCAGGAAGACTGTTCGTTATGCTGGCCGGCCTGCACGACCTCGGCAAGGCCAACCCGAAGTTTCAAAGCAAGGCCCAGTACCTGCTCGCCTCGCTTCAGAACGCCGACTTCGACTTTCCAGCAGACCTCCTCGACCATCCGCACAATTTCGTCTCTGTACCGGAGGTCGAACGCCTTTTCGCAAGCAACAGGCTGTTCCCGCATGCGATCTCCCCGGATCTGTCCCGACTGTTCGCCTACGCGCTGGGGGCGCACCACGGCGTGTTCCCCCACGCGGATGCTCTGGCTCCGATCCAGGGACGCACACTGGGCGTCCGTCCCGAATGGGAGGAGGCGCGCAACTGGCTTGCGAATCAACTCAAAGCCGGACTGCCGGACGTGGAAACTTCCGCGCCATCGGCTAATCTTCCGGCTGTCACGGATGCGGCGTTCGCGCCCCTGTTAGCCGCTCTGATCTCTCTTGCCGACTGGTTCGGCTCCTCCAAACATTTCGTCATGCAAGGTGCACAGGATATCGTTCGCTACCGCGAAACCTCCCAACAGTCCGCCGCCACTGCTCTACAAAAGTCCGGCTGGACACCTCCGCCTGCACCACCCGCGCCCGCCGAGTTCGCACAGATGTTCGCCTATCTCGATGAAACGAATCCTATCGCTCCCAATGCGTTGCAGAGGAAAGTCCTCGAACAGCTTGACAGCATTCATGGCCCTGCCCTCTGGATCCTTGAGGAGGAGATGGGCGCAGGGAAGACCGAGGCTGCATTCGCCATCTTCGACCATGCCCGCGTTCACGGCCTCGCCCACGGAACCTATCTTGCAATGCCCACACAGGCCACGTCAAATGCGATGCACGACCGTCTGGGCACGTTTTTACGCCACCGTAACCCATCGGAACGTCTCAATCTTATCCTGGCACATTCCCATGCAACTCTGGATGAAGATTACCGAAAGCGCATCGAGATCGGCGAGAACTTCACGGCTCCGATATACAACGAGGAGACGCAAGCCGAAAAGGGAGCGCTTCTCGTGCGAGCGTGGTTCACCCATAGCAAACAGACGCTGCTGGCGCACTACGGGGTCGGCACCATCGATCAGGCGCTTTTGGGCGTACTGCAAACCCGTCACTGGTTCGTGCGACTGTTCGGCTTGGCTGGGAAAGTCATCGTGTTCGATGAAGTCCACGCATACGACTCCTACATGAATACACTGCTTTTCCGGCTGATCGAATGGCTTGCCGAGTTGGACTGCACCGTAGTGCTCCTCTCTGCGACACTTCCTCGGCCCACCCGCCTGGCTCTGGCAGACGCCTATGCGAAAGGAGCGAAAACGCCGCTTGGAGCCCCGGAGAACCTGACGCCCTATCCGCGCATCACCCTCGTGCAGAAAGGCAAACCAGCCTCGGCATGCGCAATGCAGGTCTTTAAGGACCCAGCGCCGGAGCCGAAACGCGTCATGCTTTCGCATCTCCCCAATACGCCTGCCGCCGTGCAGTCCGCCTTGCTCGCCGCCATTCCGGGCGACGGCTGCGCGATTGTGATCTGCAACACCGTTGCGCGAGCCCAGCAGATGTACGCCGAGTTGAAAGCCGAACTCTCGGAGCAGGGCTGGACATGCCTGCTCTTTCATGCCCGCACACCGTTCAAATGGCGCAAGGAGAAGGAGGACAGGGTTCTGGAACTGTTCGGCAAGGAGTCCGGCGAAAAGCGAACGCGGCCCCGGTCCAAAACCTTGCTTGTCGCGACTCAAGTTGTCGAGCAGTCCTTAGACCTGGATGCGGATTTTATGGCCTCCGAGATCGCGCCCGTGGACCTAATTCTGCAGCGCATGGGCCGTCTCTGGCGTCACTCCCGTGCCCGCACTGCAACGGAAACGCGCTTCGCCCTGCTCTACGATTGCGATGTGCAGACAGGCTTGCCGGACTTCGGTAAGAGCGCCTTCGTCTATGCCGAGCATACCCTGCTGCGCTCCTGGTTCGTGCTAAAAGACCGACCGCAAATTCTGTTAGCGGAGGACATTGAACCCCTGGTCGCCGCCGTCTACGACGCCCCTGATCCCACCGACCTGCCGGAAGGCACGAGGCAAGTATTGCAAATTGCTTGGATCAAACTTCGAAACGAAATCATGAATTCGGAAAATACTGCTGAACAGGTTATCATCAAAGAACCCTGCCTACCGCGTTACCTCTTCAATCAACCGAACCGCAAATTGAATGAGGAAGATAACCCTAGCGTTGATGCCGCAATACGAGCCGCGACCCGACTTAGCGATGTGAATGTCCGCATCATCTGCATTGGGACAGGTAAGCAAAATGAAGTTCTTGCGCCCGATCACGAGTACCCTAAAACGCCAGAAGACGTCCGCTCATTAATGGAATTCGAGGTGAACATTACGAGCGGGCATTTAGTCCATGAGATTATGAAAATTTTGCGCCCACAGGGTTGGCAAAAACAATCACATCTCCGTTTCCATTTCCCTGTTCGTTTTGAGAGTGGGGTAGCAAAGGTTGGGGAAGCGGACAACATAACGCTCGAACTGGATGAAGAGTTCGGCTTGAGAGAAGGGAAAAGAAAATGATGAGCCCGGCGTATAGCCTGATACATGAGGAGTGGATCCCCTGTCGCTTTGTCGGAGGAGAAGTGCGAAATCTGGGTCTACGAGAAGTTTTCCTCCATGCACATAATATTGAGGAGATCCACGATCCGTCACCGTTGGTCACAACGGCGTTGCTTCGACTCCATTTGGCACTGCTATACTGCTTCTATCCAGCACAGAACGACGAACATTTCACCGCAAACTGGAAGCGCCTATGGTACTCTTCGAGCCTGGCGACCAGCGAAATAGATACCTATTTCGAGAAATTTCATGAACGGTTCTTTCTGTTTCATGGTAAGTATCCGTTCTATCAGACGCCGGGAATGTCTGTCGTTAAAGGCGCTAACAAGAGTGATCTTATTGAAGAAGAAGCTGATAACATCTTCCGTCTTCACAAAGATGCACCTGATGTTGCAGTCTCCCATCTTTTCGACCATCGACATTTGTACGAAAGTCGAATTGCCATTTCTGCGGCAGAAGCAGCGCGGTTGCTTATCGCAGCACAAAATTACGGCACTTCATCCAGTCAGAGCGGGCGTTATACGCTAGACGGCCAAGCTAAATTTGACCCCGGTGGCAGGCAAAATGGTCTTCTGTTTAAAGGAATCGTCTGCTGGCTGACTGGGCGAAATCTAAAAGAGACATTGTTGCTGAACTGGGTGCGCTATGTCGCTAGAAAGAACGACAGGCCATGTTGGGAAAACGCAGACTACACCAAGCAAATTACATCGTCGCACAAAAGCGGCAATGCTCAGGTTCCTGCTGCACCTCTAGATCTTTATACTTGGCAGGCGCGGATGGTCCGGCTGATGCCTACCGAGAATCAAGGCTCTTATAGAGTTTCGCAAATCCACTTTACACAGGGAAGACAGGCACATAAAGCGCTTATCCGCGATCCTATGAAGTTTTATATGCGGAGCGCACACGGAGAGGAAGAAAACGTGCTCTGCATGAAGGAAGAAAAAGCATCATGGCGTGATGTTCATGCCTTATTGCAGTTCAAAAACATAAAACAGGATGACACACGTCCTCAAGTTCTCAGACATATCGCAGAACTTCTTGAGGAAGGTGACGTTGTTCGAAAAGACTTACCGCCGCTCATCCTGAACATCTCAGGCTTTGTCAATGATAAAGCGAAACTTGTTCTCTGGAGACACGAACGATTAGCCTTGCCTGTTGTTTACCTGGAGAATGCCGAGTTGATATCTCGGCTAGGATTTCTCCTCGATGACGCAGAGCAAGTCGAGAAAGCTCTGCTTAAGGCTACAAAGTCCCTTTGTAGCAACTTCCTTGCGCCCGGATCGCAAGGTGCGCTCGGCGAGGTTAAAGGGTCAAAGAAACCTGACCCAGCACAGATAAAAAATTTAGAAAAATCTCTGTCTCCCACATCCTCCTACTGGGGAATGTTGGAAACGGAATTTCATTCCTTGCTGTTTGGTCTTGCCGGGACCAAAGAACAAACAGAGCAAGCATCCAGCGACTGGAAGGACGCTGTACAAAGCCGAGCAAAACAGGCTTTCGGAGAGGCAATGGTCAGACTAGGAAACACTCCACAAGTCTACAAAGCGGGCGTTCTAGCCAAACCAGATTTTAGACCACCTTCCCGTAAGCCGGAAAGCACGAAATCATCAAGGAAAGGATAACTCTATGCTTGCAGAACGTAGCCCCAACTCGCCCCACCCGCTCGTCATCAGACTGTGGGCGTTACACGAAAACAGCGAAAAATACAAAACCTCAGTGGGAAGCAACGCCCGTGCTACCCTTGCCATTCTTCGACGCGGGATGAAAGACCGCCTTAGCCAGGTAGATACTATCCCGATGTTTACTGCGCTCTCAACAGAGTTCTTCATTGGCAACGAAAGGGCCGAACTCTGGTGCATGGTCATAGCTTCACTTTATTCTTATGCCCATAAGTCGATCAAGCAAACCAGTAACATATCATTGGGGCGGGCGTTGCAGGAACTGGCGCGGCAAAGTCAGTCAGGAAGCCTCGAAATGCGGGTTATGGCAATGCTAAAGTCGGATGCGGAGCATCTGCCCGGGCACTTACGCCAACTGGTTAGCTTATTGGAGGCGAAGGAAATCGGTCTCGATTGGAACTTGCTTCTACTCCACCTTTTTGACTGGGACCATCCTGATCGCTATGTCCAGAAATGGATCGTCCGGGACTACTATACCGAGCCATTCCATAGCACCTCCATTCCCTTGGACAACGAAACTGATAATGCAAATACTCGCCGCAACGAAGGAGAATAACCTGACATGAACAGCCTGAAAATCGAATTGCATTTACTTCAAAGCTTTCCGCCATCGTGCCTGAACCGTGACGACACGAACACACCCAAGACTTGCGAGTTTGGCGGCGTCACGCGCGCCCGCGTATCTTCACAGTGTTGGAAACGTGCCGTCCGTGAGCACTTTATGAAGGCAGAAGACGTGGAAACTGCTCTTCGGACCCTTCGCCTACGTTCTAAAATAATCGAGAATATGAACGTGATGGAATGGGATACTGAACTACTACCCTATGCGGTTGATGTTTTTATTACCGCATACTATGCAAAAACCGGCGGTAAGGATAGCGGGGAAGCCTCTACTCTGGTCTTTATCGGAACAAAAGAAATGGCTGAGGCGGCACGGTGCATTGAGGATCTCAAAGAAAAACTGTTGGCGCCTGCAAAAGTGCGTTTGGCTGCTTCAATAAAGAAGAAGCTAATCGAACAGCAAAAGGCAGGCGGTGAAAAAATTGGACGGGAAGCCACCGAAAAGAACTCCAAAAAGGAGATTTCTGTGGACGACAAAATTAATGAACGCCTGTTCAAGGCACGACACGATACTGATCTGGCCCTTTTTGGGAGAATGATTGCGGTCAATCCCGGCCTAAATGTGGACGCTGCTTGCCAGGTGGCGCATGCGATTTCTACGCACGGCGTCAACCTGGAACTGGACTTCTTTACCGCCGTGGACGACCTGAATGACAAGAACGACAGCGACGACGCCGGCGCGGGGATGCTGGGCACAGTCGGCTACGACAGCGCCTGCTACTATCGCTATGCCCTTGTGGACGACGTGCAACTGGTCAAAAACCTCAACGGTTCCATAGCAGATGCGGATGCTTCCTTGAAAGCCTTTCTGGAGGCGTTTTGCGAGGCTGTTCCCGCCGCGAAAAAGAACTCGTTCGCACATGGCAACCCGCCTTTTCTCGCCTTCTTCGTGGTGCGGCAGGCAGGAACGCCCTCCTCGCTGGTAAACGCATTCGCCCGCCCTGTGGAGACTCGGAACGGCAACCTGTTGGAAGATTCGGCAAGAGAGCTGGCAAAGCAGGCGGGCAGGCTCGACGCCTGCTATGAACTCTATACGGACGTACAGAATCCCGGCAGCGTCAAAACGTTCCTCGCACATATGCTGGATCTTTCGGAACTGCCCGGTCTGCCGACCCAGGAAAACGTCTCCATGCGCAAAGCCATCGAAGGTGTGCTTTCCGCTGTAAAGACGTTCCGGGAGGCGCAGGCATGAGCGCCCGTCATACCCTGCTTTTTCGCCTCATCGGTCCTATGCAGGCGTGGGGCTACCGCAGCCGTTTCGAGGACCGCGACACGGCTCTGGAGCCGACCCGCAGCGGCGTCTTCGGCCTCTTGGCCTCCGCCTGCGGCGTTGGTCGGGACGATGTGGACACACTGACCCACTGGGACACCCTCCTGCGTTTCGGCGTTCGGGTAGATGTGCCAAAAGTCCGTAACGAACGTTCGCCCCGAAGCGGCTTCCGCCTGGAAACAGATTTTCACACCGCACAAAACGTCCTGCGGGCGGCCGGGAAGGGAACGGCGGATACTGTCCTGTCCCAGCGCCACTACCTGGCGGATGCCCGGTTCACCGTCGGCGTGGAATCGTCCGATCTCAATCTGTTAAGGGCGTTGGAAGACGGTCTGAAAAACCCCTGTTGGACGCTCAGTCTTGGGCGCAAAGCCTTTCCGCTCGCCCTCCCTCCCTGGCTTCCCGGCGGCGGCATACGGGAGGGAATCAATCTCCAGGAGGCATTACGCACCGCGCCGTTCCCCCTACTGGCACCGCGCGAATCGCTGCCGGATACCGTGACCTTCGTCGTTGAACCAGGCTCAGAGGAATCGGAGGCGACTGTTGACAGCATCCCGATGCGCCTTGCAGATCGTCCGCTCGACTTCGAGGCGCGCCGGTTCGGCTTGCGGCAGGCGCTTCTGTTCCGATTAAGCCGCGAAATTTGCGGCATGGAGGCAGACCGATGTTTCTCTCAAAAGTGATCCTGAATCCCCGCCATCGGCTGACGTACCACCTCGCAAGCGATCTATACGCCCAGCATCGTTTCGTGATGTCGGCTTTTCCCGATCTGCGGGAGACGGAACACAGCAGCGAGGGCACTCAGGACGAGCAGGGTGTTTTATATCGCCTGGAAGCCGCGCCGCAGTCCGACCTTGTGTTCTTTCTGGTGCAGTCTCTGGCAGAGCCGGACTGGACCAGAGCTAGAGATCTGCACCCCGATGTTCTCTGTTCCGATCAATTGAAAGAGGATGGACGCACGTTTGAAACGGGCGAGCGGTATCGTTTCCGCCTGCGCGCCAGTCCGACGGTGTGTCGGGTGAACCGGGACATATCCGGGAACCGGCAGACGCCAAAGCGATTGGGGCTATACAAAGAGGAGGAGCAGCGCGAGTGGTTGGTTCGCGCGGCGGAAAGGGGTGGGTTCGGTATAGTGCCGGAAGCGGTGCTTGTGACTCCGCAGGGCAAAAGGGAAGGATTCAAGCCTACGCTGGAAGGCAAACGTCCGCACAGTCCGCTGACATGCTTCATGGTAGATTTCGATGGTACGCTTCTCATTACAGACGAAGCCCTCTTTTCCACCACGCTGCGCGAAGGAATTGGGCGCGGCAAGGCATGGGGATGTGGACTTCTTTCCCTGATGCGAGCCTGAATTTTCCCGGCACTCCTCCCATGAGGGAAGAGAGCAGTCCATAGACGAAGCCGCGCTGTTCAGCACGGTTTCGAGCGTTAAGAAGGGGGTGCGTATGGAAGATTTACATCTGTTACCTCAAATTCGAGATCGGCTATCCAGCGTTTATGTGGAACATGCGCGTATCGACCGGCACGAAAAGAGCATCGCGGTGTGGAATGAACAGGGCTTTACGCCGATACCCGCCGCTACCCTGGCTGTTCTGATGCTCGGGCCGGGAACCACCGTCACGCAGGCGGCAATTACCACGTTGGCCGACAATAACTGTCTGATAGTCTGGTGTGGCGAGGAGAACGTGCGCTTTTATGCGTCGGGCATGGGCGGCACTCGCAGCGCGTATCCGCTCCTGCGTCAGGCACGGCTCGCAACCGATCCGCATCTGCGCCTGGAGGTCGTCAAACGTATGTACCGGATGCGCTTCAAGGAGGCTGTCGAAGAGTTTCTAACAGTGGAACAACTCCGAGGCATGGAAGGAGTGCGTGTGCGGGAACAGTATGCACGCGTGAGCCGAGAAACCGGGGTGGAATGGGTAGGCCGCAACTATGACCGTGGCAACTGGGGGGCCGCCGATCCGGTCAATCGGGCGCTTTCGTGCGCCAACTCCTGCCTGTACGGCCTGTGTCACGCGGCGATCCTGGCGACTGGTTACAGCCCGGCCATCGGCTTCATCCACACGGGCAAGCAACTCTCCTTCGTCTACGATGTAGCCGATCTCTACAAGGTGGAAGTGTCCATTCCGCTGGCGTTCCAAATCGCGGGCGAGAACCCGGCCAATCTGGAGCGCGCGGTACGCTTAAGGTGCCGGGACATCTTCCGCGAGAGCAAACTGCTGCAACGCATTGTTCCGGACATCAAGAAAGCGTTGGGTGGCAAGGACGTGGAAGAAGGCGATTTTGCGCCCGACACCGATCCCGCTCTACCTACCGAACTCTGGACGCCCGAATGGGAACAAAGCGGCAAAGGCGAGGACGAGACAGCGCCGAACGTCGAGCAGGATTAAGGCGTCAGCGCCAGAGGAGGAAAATCGGCATGGTCGTGCTAATTCTGGAGCGGGTCCCGATAAGCTTGCGAGGCGAACTAAGCCGTTGGATGCTGGAGCCACGGGCAGGCGTGTTTGTCGGCAAGTTATCAGCCATTGTGCGCGATAAACTGTGGCAGAAGGCGGTGCAGGGGTCCAAAGGTGGGGCGGGAATGTTGATTTTCAGCAGCCAGACAGAGCAGGGTTTTTCCGTGCGCGCATTCGGCGATACTACACGAACCGTAATGGATTGGGAGGGGTTGATGCTGGTACACGTTCCCAAGCGTTCTCGCGATACGAAAGGGACACAGACAAAGGAGGAAACACCACTCGATATAACCATTTAAAACGCAGGACAAACGGCATAATTAAAGTAGACAGATTTATGTCTATTCCCCGCAGACGCGGGGGTGAACCGGCTTCGAGGGTGGAAGCACAGATTATGATCGACTATTCCCCGCAGACGCGGGGGTGAACCGTTCCGTCGAGACTTGGATCTCCCAGGACCTGCCTATTCCCCGCAGACGCGGGGGTGAACCGCGTGGCAAGCGACACGAAACTTCTACCGCAAACCTATTCCCCGCAGACGCGGGGGTGAACCGCCAAAATTCGACGCGTGCATAAACCCTTCAGCCTATTCCCCGCAGACGCGGGGGTGAACCGTCGAAGTCTTTCGGGTTCTCTTTCATCAGATCCTATTCCCCGCAGACGCGGGGGTGAACCGCTGCTGCCCTCGGACTGGGTCGTGTCGGTAGACTATTCCCCGCAGACGCGGGGGTGAACCAGCAGACCAACGATATCTGCCGGATCGTGTTCTCCTATTCCCCGCAGACGCGGGGGTGAACCCGCAATCGTGCCGGGCTCGGGCGTGTTAGGAGCCTATTCCCCGCAGACGCGGGGGTGAACCGTGCATCACGTCGGGTGTTTCCCAGAACTCGAACTATTCCCCGCAGACGCGGGGGTGAACCGCGGCGAGATGCTGTTCCCTCCGACACCAAGCCCTATTCCCCGCAGACGCGGGGGTGAACCGGTTGCATCGTGACGCGCGGCAATACCCGCGACCTATTCCCCGCAGACGCGGGGGTGAACCGCGTTTGTCGATCAGCGTCACCCGCTCGCCGTTCTATTCCCCGCAGACGCGGGGGTGAACCGCCGAGGCGCACGACTGGAAGTAGAAATCGCCCCTATTCCCCGCAGACGCGGGGGTGAACCGGAACTGAAAGGCATCTCTGCTCTGCGGTCCTACCTATTCCCCGCAGACGCGGGGGTGAACCGGATAGTCGAGCCAGCCGGGGGACTTTCCGCAGCTATTCCCCGCAGACGCGGGGGTGAACCGGATAGGGTCTTTGATCTTGTTCAACGACCGCACTATTCCCCGCAGACGCGGGGGTGAACCGGGACATCCGCACCTACTACCTGGCGACGTTCCAGCTATTCCCCGCAGACGCGGGGGTGAACCGTCTTAGCGGAGTGCCGGGACACATTTGAAAAGCTATTCCCCGCAGACGCGGGGGTGAACCGGAGTTAGAGAAATGATCCACGCGAGAGACGACCTATTCCCCGCAGACGCGGGGGTGAACCGGAGAACGACCTCTGCGCTACGCCGTCTCTGCTCTATTCCCCGCAGACGCGGGGGTGAACCGTCGAGGTGGTTTGCGCCTGTTCTGAGCATCATCCTATTCCCCGCAGACGCGGGGGTGAACCGGAATTCCCTAACCGCAAGAGAAAGCTACTGCGCTATTCCCCGCAGACGCGGGGGTGAACCGCCGTGACCACCGCCGAAACCTGCATTTGCCATCTATTCCCCGCAGACGCGGGGGTGAACCGACGGTGGTAGTGATACATGCGAACCCGTTCGCCTATTCCCCGCAGACGCGGGGGTGAACCGCCACGCCTCCTCTTTTGTTTAGGTACTCTGCACTATTCCCCGCAGACGCGGGGGTGAACCGACGACCTTCGCGATTGTACGGCAACTCGTCAGCATATTCCCCGCAGACGCGGGGGTGACCCGCGTCCGTACGATCTGCCGAACAGTCTATGGAACTATTCCCCGCAGACGCGGGGGTGAACCGGAGAATGACGATGAACAATTCTCTACCTTCAACTATTCCCCGCAGACGCGGGGGTGAACCGTGGCGCGGCGGCGATGAGGCGGGCGTTTGCATCTATTCCCCGCAGACGCGGGGGTGAACCGCTATCACGAACGCGATCCGTACCAACATCGCACTATTCCCCGCAGACGCGGGGGTGAACCGAATCTGACCGAACGTGCCTGTCTTTCCAGGCTCTATTCCCCGCAGACGCGGGGGTGAACCGTCCGTGCCCTCGGTGAATACTCCGCAGTTGCACTATTCCCCGCAGACGCGGGGGTGAACCGGAGATAATCCTGTCGAAGCGAGGCAAGCGCGGCCTATTCCCCGCAGACGCGGGGGTGAACCGCGAGGCAAGCGCGGCCAGCAGTTCAAGTCATACTATTCCCCGCAGACGCGGGGGTGAACCGGCATACCTGCAAACCTGTTTCCAATTCATTTTCTATTCCCCGCAGACGCGGGGGTGAACCGGTCGCTGCGGCTCGACCGGCATGAGGCTTGTCCTATTCCCCGCAGACGCGGGGGTGAACCGCGCAGACTCGGGAAACCCGTCTGTACGAAAAGCTATTCCCCGCAGACGCGGGGGTGAACCGGCGGAGAAGATCGCGCTACAGTGGATGATCGACTATTCCCCGCAGACGCGGGGGTGAACCGAACGCGTTTGCCTGCGACGTGATCTTGACGAACTATTCCCCGCAGACGCGGGGGTGAACCGCGGCAGGCTACACCGCAGGGGCGTTCGTGGTCCTATTCCCCGCAGACGCGGGGGTGAACCGCGCCGCTCGACATTCTGCGGCGGCAGAGGATACTATTCCCCGCAGACGCGGGGGTGAACCGCAGCATCAGGCTATGGTAGACGCGCAGAAGGACTATTCCCCGCAGACGCGGGGGTGAACCGTTGCCCGGGAACTCAAAGATGCGATCTATAACCTATTCCCCGCAGACGCGGGGGTGAACCGTCAGGAAGATGGTGCATACCTGCCGATGCAGGCTATTCCCCGCAGACGCGGGGGTGAACCGGAGAAAACAAGATGAAAATTTCTTACATGAACCTATTCCCCGCAGACGCGGGGGTGAACCGGTCGGCGTCAGGCTCGACGACGGCGCTCGGGTCTATTCCCCGCAGACGCGGGGGTGAACCGCCCCTGCAGGATTTCCTCTGCCGACATTTCGACTATTCCCCGCAGACGCGGGGGTGAACCCTACAGTGGATGATCGACCGTGGCTGCCCGCACCTATTCCCCGCAGACGCGGGGGTGAACCGCTCGCAGCACAACAAGAAGCGTCGCAGAGACGCTATTCCCCGCAGACGCGGGGGTGAACCGAAGCTGGAAGGGTTCGAGACGTTGACAGACGCCTATTCCCCGCAGACGCGGGGGTGAACCGTTTCCATTTTACTCATCTTGTTTTCTCCTCGTCCTATTCCCCGCAGACGC
>JBBQPO010000073.1:0-21892 GCA_038217285.1 Chthonomonadales bacterium | reverse complement strand
TGGAAGCAGCGCCCTCTGCGGCTGTTTCCACGCCTTCTAAGGCGGCTTAGAACCGAGGGGCGACAAAAACCGACTGACAATGAACCCGCTCAGCAATGCCGGGGCGTTCGGCAACGTCGGCTTGTAGTCTAAACGTCAATTTGAGAGCCAGGTATGTTTACGAGTCAATCCGAGTTCCTGCAGTCTTTTAACGGGCGGAGAGCCAGTCGTAGCCGATGCCGGCTACGGCGCGGAGGGGGATGCTCAGCGTCATGGCGCGCTCCATTTCGGCGCAGACGAGTTCGGCGAACTCCTGTGCTCGCTCCGCCGGGGCTTCGAGTACCAGTTCGTCGTGGATCTGCAGCAGCATTTTGAGCGGGAGGTTGTCCCGGTCGATGCGCTGCTGCACATTGACCATCGCCGCTTTGATCAGGTCCGCCGCGCTGCCCTGCACGACCGAGTTGATCGCCAGTCGTTCGCCCAGGTTGCGGATGTTGCGGTTGGCGGAGGTGATCTCGGGGATCGCGCGGCATCGCCCTGCCAGCGTGCAGACAAACCCCTGCTCCATCGCCTCCTGAACGCACTTCTGTAGAAACCGCTCTATGCCCGGAAAACGCTGTTTATAGCGCGCGATCAACTCCATCGCCGTTGCCACATCCATGCCCTCGATACGCCGCGCCAACCCGTAGGGCGTGATGCCGTAGATAATGCCGAAGTTGATGGTCTTCGCCCGCGCCCGCTGCTCCTTCGTCACCGCCTCCAACGCGACCCCAAACACCTCCGCCGCAACGGTGGTATGAATGTCCTGATCCTGCTCGAACGCTTCCAGCAGGGCAGAATCCCGGCTCAGGTGGGCGAGCAGACGCAGCTCTATCTGCGAATAGTCGGCGCAGAGCAGCAGATGGCCGGGAGCGGCATGAAACGCCTTCCGTATCTGTCGGCCCGTCTCGGAGCGCACAGGAATGTTCTGGAGGTTAGGATTGTGCGAGGCCAGTCGCCCCGTCGCTGTGACCAACTGATGGAATGTGCTGCGGATGCGTCCGTCTCCAGGATCAATGGAAGCGATCAGGTTGTTCAGGTAGGTGCTGATCAGTTTGGTGAGCTGCCGGTACTCGATCACCAGACGCGGCACACTGGTATGCGGATCGTTGCGGTCCTCCGTCGCGGCCAGCTTTTCCAGAACGGTGATGTCGGTGGAGCGCCCGGTCTTGGTCTTCTTCGCGGAGGAGTAGCCGAGCCTGTCGAACAGGACTTCCGCCAACTGCTGCGTCGATTCCACCTGGAACACGCAGCCCGCCGCTGCCTGCACCTCCTGCCGCAGTTCGTCCACCCGCGTCTTCAAAACGTCCCCCTGTCGCCGGAGTTCGACCGGGTCGCACAGAATGCCGTTCGCCTCCATCTCCGCCAGCACACAGACCAGCGGCGCTTCGATCTCCCGCAGGAGCGTTGCCAGACCGCGCGCCTCCATCTCCGGCTGCAGGACATGGGCAAGGCGCAGAGCGATGTCGGTGTCTTCCGCCGCATAGACAGTCGCCTCGGGCAGCGGCACCTGATCCATCGAACCCTGATCTGCTGCCGCTCCGATCAGCGCGGAGATCGGGATCATGCGATAGTGGAGGTGGGCAAGGGCCAAATTGTCCAGCTTATGACTGGACTGCGCCGGGTCGAGCAGGATACTCGCCAGCATCGTGTCGAAGACGACGCCTCGCAGGTGGATTCCCTCCCGCAGCAGCACCAGGGCATCGAACTTGAGATTGTGCCCGCACTTCGGCAGGCTCGCGTCTTCCAGAAGCGGCTTCAGGGCGGCCAGCACCGTGGCGCGGTCTAAATGTTCCTCCGGCTTCGGGGAGAGAACGGGGACGTAGACGCCATGCCCCGGTTTCCAGGAGAAACTCAGCCCGCACAGTTGCGCGTCCCGTCCCAGCCCGGTCGTCTCCGTATCCACGCTGACCAGCGTCTGCAGGCGAAGGAGAGCCGCGAGCGCATTCAGTTGCTCCCGTGTCGTGATCGCCTCATAGGTGCCGGATGCGGCGGTTCCATGGACCGTCCGCCCTTCCGGTATCGCCGTTTTCTCTCCTGAGGTCACCCCCCTTAATCCCCCCGCAAGCGGAGGGAGACCGGCTTCCGCTGCGGGCTCTTCTCCCTCTGCGCTTGCGGGGAGGGCCGGGGTGGGGTCTCCCTCTGCGCTTGCGGGGAGGGCCGGGGTGGGGGGGGCCATGGCCGCCAGTTTGCGCGCCTCTTCCTGGTAGCGGTTGAAGCCCAGGTCGCGAAAGATGGGGATCAGTTTCTGGAGGTTGATCGGCTGGATCCGCGCCGCTTCCAGCGAAAACGGGAAGTCCGCGTCGCGCTTGAGTGTGACCAGCGCTTTCGACACCGGCAGGTAGTCCCGCGCCTTCTCCAGATTCTCTCGCCGCTTGCCCTTGATCTCGTCGAGATGCTCCAGGACGCCTTCGACGGAGCCGAACTGCTGCACCAACTGCGTCGCCGTCTTCGGCCCGATGCCCTCCACGCCGGGGACGTTGTCCACCGTGTCCCCCATCAGTGCCAGTACATCGACGACCTGCTCCGGCGTGATGCCCTTGTTGGCAAGCAGGGCGGCGGCATCCAGCACGGTGTCGGTATGAATATCAAAAAGAGAGACTCGGTCGCCGATAAGCTGTTCGAGATCCTTGTCCTTGGTAACGATGCGGATCTGTATATCGCGATAGGCAGGATCGTCCAGAATTCGCTGCGTGATGGTGGCGATCACATCGTCGGCTTCGAGGCCCGACTGCCCGAGGATCGGAATGCCGAACCCTTCGATCACTTCGAAGATGCGGTCTATTTGGGACATCAGATCGTCCGGCGTCGAGCGCCGCGTCCCCTTATACTCCGCGTACCGATTCGGTTCATGCGCCCTCACCGGCAGAGAGTCGGCGCTCTCCCCGTCCTCTGTGCCCCGCAGCGGCGATGGCCGACTCTCCCCGATGTCCAGCGCTGGCAGAAGCGCGAGGGCTGGCAGCGCCACACCGGGCTGCCGCTGAAGCTCGGCATAGAGGCTGTAGAGGTCGTCGCGAAACGTGCGCCCCGGCGAGTCGATGGCGACCACGACGTAGTGGGGCTCAAACTGTGCGAACAGCTTCAACAGCATGCCGGTAAAGCCAAAGACCGCGTGCGTCGGCTCGCTGGTGACCGGGCTGTTCATGCCGTTTCGAATCGCGTAGTACGCACGAAAGATCTGCGCATATCCGTCAATAAGGTATAAGACTTCCAAAGTGGTACTCTCCTTCACGGTCCAGCAACGTTACTACGGAATTCTACCTGAATACGGCCTTTCGGAGTCCTATTACGTCAGGAGAGTTTACAAGAGGAAACAGGCGGGG
Source organism: Chthonomonadales bacterium (assembly GCA_038217285.1). Taxonomy (GTDB): domain Bacteria; phylum Armatimonadota; class Chthonomonadetes; order Chthonomonadales; family Chthonomonadaceae; genus JANXLO01. The sequence goes on along the minus strand of JBBQPO010000073.1, from coordinate 18,551 downwards.
CGTTACGGTATGAATCTGTGAACCTTCGGCGGTGTAAGAGGAACTAACGTGCCGATTACTCATTTTCGATTCGGTAGGGAGGTCTGCATGAGCACGGAATTGCGCCGTCTTAGTGTACGGTCCTGGGTACTTATCGGACTGTCTCTTCTATTGCTCCTGAGCGGCGGAGTCTGGTACAATTATGTCCGTTGGAACGACCCTCCGCATAGCGGACCGAGATGGTGTCGCGATCAGGAGGCGAAGGTTTTCGAGGCCGTATTCCGCTATCAGATCGCGGAGAACCGCCATAACCTCCATGTCTGTTTTCTCAGCGTACGGAAGTCCGCGCCCGACCCATCCTTTATGCGCCAGTTCGCTAATCTCTCCGATGTGGCGCCGATCTCCACGCGATTTCAGGCCCAGACGGGCAACTATCGGGACGGACGTACCGGCCGCGCCGCACTGCATTTCTGGATCGATACCATCGAATGGGATTCGGATATCGAAACGCGGGTCGAGGGCGGTGGCGCAGCCGCCAACAAGAGCGGTGATGCGGGCTATTTTACGGTGGGGTGGGAACATGGAAGGTGGAAGGTCATCCATTATGAGCGAGGGGCCACATATTAGATCCAGCGGAACGCTGATGTTTCTATTCACGGATATAGTCGGCTCAACCCGACTTTGAAATGAGTTCCTGGAGGCCATGCGTCAGGCGCATGCCCGCCATAGCGATCTCATTACCGGGTCTGTCCTCCGGCTATAAGAATCGACGCACGACTACGAGGAGAAATGGAAGATGGAGACACAGACGACAGAGCGACCGATCTGGACACCGGAACTATCGATGCAGTATCGCAGCATCGGGCAGGTACGGGTTTCGCCGGATGGGGAGCGCGTGGCGTATACCGTCACGGATGTGGTGATGGAGGCTGAAAAGAGCGAAACGCTCGTGCAGATATGGCTGGCGAAGGCCGACGGCTCCGAATGCTACCAGGCGACGTTCGCGGAGAAAAGCTCGACCGATCCGCAGTGGTCGCCGGACGGCGTCTGGCTAGCCTTCACCTCGAAACGGGGCGAGAAGAACCAGCTCTTTCGGATGCGGGCGAGCGGCGGCGAGGCCGAGCGACTGACGGACGTCAAAGCCGACATCGGCGCCTATCTCTGGTCGCCGGACGGCAGCCGCATCGGCTTCCTGATGACCGACCCGAAAACGGAGGACGAGGAGAAGCGCGACAAGAGCAGAGACGACGCCTTCTGGGTGGACGAAGATGTGAAGCACGTGCGGCTCTACAGTGTCGCGGTCGATAAGGATGCGCAAGGCAAGCGAGAGCCCAAGTCGTTGACGGCATTCGTACGCAGCGTCGCGAGCTTCGACTGGTCGCCGGACGGGCGGAAATTGGCGATCTCCCACACGCAGACGGCGAAGGCGGACGACTGGACGACAGCCGACCTTGCGACCGTGGACGCAGCGACAGGCGCGATCAAACCGCTCTACGATTCGACGTCGGCGTCCTCGCAGCCGCTCTACTCCCCGGACGGAAGCACGATCGCCTTCCTCCGCAGCGACGACCCGCCGCGCTGGGCCTTCAGCGGCTTCCTCTGTCTGATCCCTGCCACAGGCGGCACGCCTCGCGTCCTGCCCTCCACACCCAATGCCAGCCCCCAACTGGTCGGTTGGTCCGCAGACGGCAGCCATCTCTATTTTGGAGAGGCCACAGGTACGCAGTCGCACGGCTACGCGATGGACGTCCAGTCCGGCATGATAACGCCGGTGACCTCGGGGAAGGGCCTCCTTTCGGAGCCACACCTGAACCGCTCCCGGCAGAAGCTGGGTTTCGTCTTTCAAAGCTCCGAGCAGCCCGCACAGGCCTGCGTATCGGCGGTCGAGGCGTTCGCCCCGATGCGCGTCAGCGGCAGTCCCACGGTCAATCCGGATGCTCCGTTTCCGCCCCTGGGCCGCACCGAAGTGCTGCGCTGGCAGAGCACCGAGGGCCATGAGATCGAGGGCCTGCTTACCTATCCGGTCGACTATATCGCAGGCCAACGCGTCCCTCTTCTCCTCGTCATTCACGGCGGTCCGGCGGGCTACTACACCCAGAGCTTTATCGGCAATCCGAACATCTACCCGGTCGCCTCCTTCGCCGCGCAGGGCTATGCGGTGCTCCGCTGCAACCCGCGCGGTTCCACAGGCTATGGCAAGGATTTCCGCTACGCGAACCAGCGCGACTGGGGAGGCGGCGACTACCGCGACTTGATGGCGGGAGTCGATCATGTGATTGCGCTCGGCGTGGCCGACCCGGAGCGGATGGGCGTGATGGGCTGGAGTTATGGCGGCTTTATGACCTCCTGGATCATCACGCAGACCCATCGCTTCAAGGCTGCCTCCGTCGGCGCAGGCGTCACCAACATCATGAGCTTCAACGGCACTGCCGATATTCCGAGCTTTATCCCGGACTACTTCGGCGCGGAGTCGTGGGAAAATCTCGAGATCTATCGTGACCACTGCGCCATGTTCCAGGTCAAGGGGGTCAAGACGCCCACCCTCATCCAGCATGGCGACGCCGACGTGCGCGTCCCCATCTCGCAGGGCTATGAGTTCTATAACGCCCTCCGCCGCCAGAACGTCGATACCCGCATGATTGTACTGCCGCGCCAACCCCACGGCCCCACCGAACCCCGTATGCTCCTCAAAGTGATGCAGTCCAACCTCGACTGGTTCGCCAAATACCTCAAATCCTAACGCACCTCCGGTCGAAAGGAGCTCCCATGAAATGTGCGTTTGCCTGGGGCCGGAGACAGGCTCGCGCGTACCCCTCGATGGCCCTGTTGTATGGTATCGTCCTCTGCTTCATGGGCGGTTGCGGGAGTCCCACGACAATCGCACCGTCTTCGGGCAACATCGCGGATCCGTTGCCCCCTCCGGTCGTTACCGCACCGCCTGATCCGGCTTCCTCGGGACGTGGGATTCCGGTGGCCGCCCCCTGGGTGTCGTTCTACGGTTCGGCCGCGCAGATGGGTGACCTGAGTAAAGCGGCAAACACGTTTCACATCATCAATATAGATGCCGATCCGGATGCGGCCAACTTCACGCCCGCGCAGATCACGCAACTGAAGGCAGGCGGTCGAAACCGCGTCATCAGCTACTTCAATCTTGGGGCCTGTGAAACGTACCGGAGCTACTGGAAGCAGGCGCCGCCAGGGTTCGTGGCGGGTCGCGACAACGTGGCCGCCCACCGGGGCGCCTACACCGGTTACGCTGACGAGACCTGGATGGATGTCAGCAATGCCGACTATCAGCACCTGATCATCGATTATGTGGCTCCCCGTCTCGTCTCACAAGGGATCGACGGCTTCTTCTTCGACAATCTCGAAATCATCGAACATGGCCCGAACGATAAGAACGGGCCGTGTGACGCTGGCTGCCGGCAGGGCGGGCTGGATCTGGTGCGTAAGCTACGCGAGAAGTTTCCGACGCTCCTGTTCGTCATGCAAAATGCGACCAGCGACGTGACCCGTCTCGGTCAGACCTGCGGCAAGGCGTTCCCCACTTTGCTGGATGGTATCTCCCATGAAGAAGTCTATGCACCGAACCCCGACGCCGAATTCGAGTCGCAGCTTGTGGCCTGGAAAGGGCTACACCTGACCCCAGGAGGCCGACCCTTTTGGATTGCAACGGAGGACTATGTCGGCGACTGCGCCAACACAACCGCTGCCGAAGCGGTCTACAAAAAGAGCCGTGCCCACGGCTTCTTCCCCTATGTCACCGATGCCAGCGCCCAACAACAGCAGGTCTGCTACTGGCCCTTCTGACACATTCGCTGGAAATACAGATCGTCTCATATCGGTTGTCTTCGTTACTGTTCGGATCGGTGCAGACCGCCGATTCACGCAATCCTCCTAACGGTCGGGAGGAGAGCGAAAACTTATTTGCGCCGCTACGTCCTACAGGGACTATGCCTGCTATACTGAATAGAAACAAGTAGACGGAGGATAACAGGACTGGAACTTCTGACCATAGGATACGAAGGGCTGACCCCCCCACGCTTCTTTCAGATACTGAAAGAAGCGGCAGTGGAGACGCTGATCGACGTTCGAGAACTTCCGATCAGCCGCAAGCCCGGCTTCTCAAAGGCGGTGCTCGCCGCAGAGGCGCAGGCGCAGGGAGTATGCTATATTCACCTGCGGAGCTTTGGGTGCCCACGCCCCATTCGCCACGACTACCGTGAGGATGGCGACTGGCCACGGTACTTGGAGCGATTCATGGCGTATCTGGATAAGCAAGAGGTGGCTATCACGGATCTGTATGACCGTGTGATTGAGAGCCGTTGCTGCCTTCTTTGCTTTGAAGCGAACCCATTGCGCTGTCACCGCTCCCTGGTAGCGGAAAGAGTAGGTACGGAGTCGGAGGGGCGAATTCAAGTGCGACATCTCACGGCGCTCTGAGCGAACACAATTTCATAGCTCCAGAAGAATCTGTGGCAGCGGGATCTTGGGCAGTGGTGGATAAAGGACACCGATAATGAGCCATTGGTCAGGAAATCGGTGGATTGTGCCCATCATGAAGATCAGATCTTTGGCAGCGAACTCGGTTTCGTACTTCTTTCGAAACGCCGTTTCCCAATGGGTTCCGTAGTCATGGCGGCAGCGACGGTATAGCTGCCCTGCCTCCCAATCTACGATCTTGTGACGATACTGCGTTGAGGTTCCATCGGGCAGGACGCACTCATAGAGATAATGAAAATCGTGTCCAAGTTTCTCCAGTGGCGGACGTGACTTTACTTCTTCACTATCGAACAGCCCTTCCTGCAACAACTTCTGCAGGTCATCCTGTGTCCATTCCGGTTCGCGGACAACACGAATCTCGAGGCCAAGTATGCGCGAGGGTCGAATAAATCCGAGAGTTTCGCCGGTAGACTGTCGCCGGTGCTCCAGGGTGTCGAAGTCACCAAGGACATGCGGTTCGACCAATCGTTTCCTGGCCTCCCATCCACGCTCGGTTCCCACCTTTTCGTTCAAACGCAGGATAGTGTCGATATCTATGCGGCGACTCTCGGGGCGATGGTCATTGCGCGGTATGAATACCTGCGCTCTGATCCACTCCCATTTCTGGAACTGTTGTTCGCCTTCCAGTAGTCGAAATGGGACGGGGAAGACGCGTCGCAGCATGCCGTCGCGGTTCATCGCCGCGACGCAAGTAGTTTCGCGGTGACACCTTCGCCCACTTTTTAGCTCCTTGGTCCTCCGAGGGAGATCGAACCGGCACCGCGGACATTATAACAAGGCCGTTGCTTGACGTCAACAGCATTCTGCTCTCACGAAAAGATAGCCCTGCTCCCTGCTGTGCTTCATCCCGAACTACTTTGGAGAAGAAGGCTGTTAAGGGGTTGGAAGTGATCCTCCGGGAGACGGAGTTTTATCGAGAGGAAAAACCCGTGGTCTAATCTTCGAATGGGGGTCTTACATATCCCCTGCCGAAAGGCTCTTCCGGGCGTTTCCACTCTCCCAGCAACGCTCGGCGCAGTGGGGTTGTGCGCGCCAGAAAGTCGGGATCGTTGCCCATGCGGTCCGAAGGAACGAGCCACGGCGGAGAGTAGACCATGTGCTGGATGAAGCGGGGATAGTCCCTCTGATTGCAGGTTCCACAGTGGTAAACGCCCTGATGGAAGAGCAATGCCGTGCCTGGCTTGCCGCAGATAGTGTCACGAATCGGCAGGGCATCGGCGGCAATTCCTTTTGGGATGGGAATGCTGCTGTTGTGACTGCCAGGAAGCATGACCATGTTGCCCATATCTGGCTCGCTCTGATCCGTGAGGAAGAACCCCACACGTAACTGCACGAGCGGCGTCGGGGTCGCCAGGCGGCGGAACTCGTAGACGCCGGAGCCGTCCTGATGCCAGCCTCCGCCTTTGAAGCCGGGCGGAGAGAGGGTACACCAACTGCTCTGCAAAATAAAGTAGTCGCCCAACAGGGCGCGTATTTTCGGGAACACGGAGGGATGATCGATTAATGGCTCCATAGCGGACTCCTGCTCGTAAGCCACGCCGATCTGCCTCCATTCTTGGGGTGGATGAGGCGCATGAAGGCGCTTCGCCGCTTCCAGACAGGCGGTGACTTCGTCCGGAGTCAGGGCCTCCGGGATGACCAGGTAGCCCGTCACATCGAACATGAACCGCTCGGCCTCAGACAGTGGGCCGGGTTGTGCCAGTGGTGTCATGGTATCGTTCTCCATTCGAATCGGCGCCCGATAGATAGACAATACTTTTCCCAAGTTCGCCATCGGCATTCGGGTTCCTTCTTTTGCTAACTCTGCCGAGGCACGCCTTGGGGGCGTTATTGGCGAACCCCCTGACCACGGTGGTCGTATTTCATAATCTGGTGGCGAGGGGAGCCAGCTGGCGTCTCCTTCTTTGCCTTCTCTGTGCAAAGCATTCGTAATTACGTTCGTGATAGGAGAGACAACGACGATGAGCAAGGCTCTTCCCAGGATCTATGTCGTGCGGCATGGCGAAACGGCATGGTCCGTCACGGGGCAGCATACCGGCCGAAGGGATATTCCACTAACCGCGCATGGCGAGGAGGAAGCGACCCGATTACGGAAACGTCTGGAAGGAATCGAGCCCCTGCAAGTTTTATCCAGCCCGTCGCAGAGCCGGTAATCGCCCTCTGGAACGACGATAGGCCGGAGTAGTCACCCGACGCGGCGGCAGGATATGTGGCGCGGGCGTGATTCGGGCCTTGCCGAGAAGAGGGTAATAGGGACGGAATGGCCCGCGCTTTCTCGCTGGAGAGTTGTTACTCGAAGCGGAAGCGGGCGAGGGCGAGGGCGAAGAAGACGACGCCGAACAGCATGACGACGCCTATATTCGGCAGCGTCGCCATCAGAGGGCGATGCCGCAGGATCAGATCCTGGTAGGCGTCGAGAGCCCAGGCGTGTGGGGTGATGCGGCTGAGCCTCTGCATCGACTCCGGAAGGAGCTGGCGCGGGACGAGGGTGCCGGAGAGAAACCCGAGGAGCAGCAGGACCATCGTGGTCATGCCCTGGATCTGCTCCATCGTCTTGCCCATGGTCGCGATGAGCAGGCCGAGGCCGGTGGCGCAGAAGATGGTGGCGAAAGCGGTCAGGAAAAGGCCGAAGGGCGAACTGTCGAGGCTGAGTTTCAGCCAGAAGTGCCCCACCAGAAAGAGCAGAAAGGTCTGTACCATGCCCATGAGGCCGCGCGCCAACAGTTTGCCGAGCAGGACCTGCGAACGTGAGACCGGCGTCGTGAGCATCCGGCGCAGGGTGCCTTCCTGCCGCTCCGTCAGCAGTGTGGCCGCCACGCCGTTGGCCATGAAAAAGACGAAGTAGACGGCGAACCCCGGAATCAACGTGTCGCCGGGACTGGGCTTCACCGACGCCTTCGCCTCCTCCGTATTGGAAACATTCAGCTCGATAGGCGGCTTCTGTGTGCCCTTGGGCATGTTCTGTTCGGCGAACTGGCGGAACTCCGCAGGAATACGCGCCATCGCCTCCGCCCGATAGAGGGGGCCGTAGACGCGCTGCGTGGCGGCACGCAGAGCGCCTTCGGCGATGCCCGCCATCTGCGTCTGGGCGGGATCGACGCGGACCTTCAGAATGACTTGCGGCGCGTTTGGGTCGCTCGCCGCCATGCCCTTGATGGCCGCCGTGAGCCCGGTGCTGAAATCGGCGGGGATCGTCACGCCAAAGGGCTGGTCACCCGTCTTGACCCTCTGCTCGACCGCCGCCGTCCCTTTCGGCTCCAGGTCGGGTGTCATGCCCATCTTTTTCATAGACTCGATCAGTTCCGCGCCGCGCGGGCCACTGTCCAGATTGGCGACCAGGATTTTGACCGACGGCTTACTGTCCTCTTTGCCGCGACCACCGAAGATGACGCCGAAGATGCTCGTCATGATGAGCGGCAGGCCGAAGATGAAGATCATGGCGGAACGATCCCGAAAGAGGATGCGGATGTCTTTACGGGCGATAGTCAAAAACTGCATGGTCGCGTTATCCTCGATGTGAACGCTCGACCAAGCCGAGCAGAGTGTGAGCGAAACTATGGGCCGCGATCTCCCGGGTGCGCAGAACGCGCCGCTGCACCCGCCAGCAGCCACCCAACGTGGGAACGGCGATCGGCGGCAGCCTTCTATGCACGGGTCCGAGGCGTGTCGCTTCCAGATGATGAAACAGTTCGTGGGCTATCAGCAGATCGCGTGCGATCTGCCAGGCGTCGGCCTCCGGAAGCGTCTGGCTGAGGCGCAAGGCAAGACGTGCCATCCCGGCCCGGTGCAGTCGGATGCGCCGGAGGCCGGCATCGTACTCGGCATAGAGGTCGCATCCCGCTATCACATTTCCGCCCTCTACCTCTTGGAGGCCCGCTCCCAGTTTCGACGCGAGGCCGAGCATTCCCTGGCCTGCATAGGGGGCGGCTTCGCTCCTTCCAATCTCCAGCGCGGCGCGGATGTAAAAATCGCACTGTTCGGGCGTTAGCAGGGGAAAGAGACGATCCTTCTGCAACTCCTGTTGCGCGATCGCCTCGATTTCAAAGGGTTTTTGCATCCCGGAGGCGTATACTGGGAGCAGAGCGTCAATCCTTTCTCTGGGCGAAGGTGGTAACCACTCCATGCATCGATCACTGTTCCTTTCATGTTACCGCATCGGGCGGCATTTCGCTGTTGGCTGCGGATTAATGTTGCTGTCGCACCTGCTGTTCGCACAGGAGACGCCGGTCCCGCCGCCCCAAAATCCACCTCAGCCAACCGTGAAGAACGCGCCGAAGCCGCCAAAGGCGGTCAAACCTCCGGCTGTAGATCGGGCGCGGCAGATTCTCCGTGCCGATAAGGCGCAACTGTTTCGCGGCAAGCTGGAGTTCCGCAACGTCGGCGCGAATATCCCCGACCTGTTCGAGCGCTATCTCTCCAACGACGACGCCTCGGCGGAGAAGATGCTGACGGAGGCGCAAGGGGTGGGAGTGCGCTTCGCGCGCTGCTTCGGAACGACGTGGGGGCCGGAACGGTTCGGGCTTTTCGAGACCGACCGTCGCCGCTGGCTGGCCGCCTTCGACCGCATGGTGCTCGCCGCCGACAAGCACGGTATTGCGATCGTGCCGTCTCTGTTGTTCAATATTCGGATGCTGCCGGACTATCTGCAGCGCAAGACGGGGCAGCAGGAGGGAGTCGTCGGCTACCTGACGCCCGGCACGGCCTCCAATCGCCTTGCCGTCGCCTATGTCACCGCCATCGTCACGCGCTATCGCACCGACCCGCGTGTGCTCTTCTGGGAGATAGGCAACGAGTACAATCTGGAGGCCGATCTTTCGCTGCAGTGGAAGTCCCGGCCGCAGAACGAAGTCCCGACCTCCGATCAGATACGCGCGTTTCTGGCGCAGATCGGCATGGTCATTAAGCGGCTGGACCGCAAACACCTCGTCACCTCCGGCAACAGCGATATGCGTCCCGCCGCCTGGCATCTGCGGCAGGCGATGCTCGCGCACAAGTCCACCACCGACCCACTCAATTTCCCCCTCGACTGGACCAGGGATTCGTTTGTGCAGTACGCCGAAATGCTGCGCTTCTTCAGCCCGCCGCCCCTCGATCTTGTCAGTGTGCATCAGTACGCTCCTGATCCACTGAAACCGGACGAGACCGCCGTCTCCTGGCTGCTGCCCGACAACGACCATGCGGTGCTGCTCTCGTGGGCGCGGGTCGCCTGCAACAACTGGGACGATCCGTTGAAGCCGCTGCCGCTCTTCGTCGGCGAGTTTGGGGAGACGTTCGTTCGGGACGGGAAAGCGCAGCCCGCGCTCTGGACACAGGACTTTATGATCCGTATGCCGCTGGGCATAGCCCCGATTGCGGCGGTGTGGGCCTGGGAGTTTATGCAGGACGGCAAGCCAACGCCGAACACGCTCACTCCGGAGACGACGCCCGCGCTTGTCGGCCTGCTCGCGACCACCAATCGCACCATTCTCAACGACATCATCGGCGCCTCTCCCATCGTCGCCCCCTCCCCGAAATAGCCTGCGGCCGGAAAGACTCCTCGCCTGGAAGCGAAAACAGGGCAGGAGGGACGCCGAGGAAAACCGAATCATAGCTTCGCAGGCGCATCGACACTGGTGCAATGCGCCCAACGCCTTATGAGGAGGACGAAAACCAATCATGGCAGACACAACGACAGACCGCAAGATCCGGGTGGGTATCATCGGATGCGGCGGCATTTCCGAATCGCACCTGCCCAACCTTGCCAAGTTCGAGGATGTGGAACTGGTCGCCTTCTGCGACGTCGTCGTAGAGCGGGCACAGAAGAAGTCGGAGAAGTACGGTGGCGGCCCGGTTTACGATGATGCGGCCAAAATGCTGGCCGGAACGCAGTGCGATGCCGCCTACATTATGATCCCCACCTACGCGCATGGCGCGCCGGAGCGGGCCTGTCTCGCTGCCGGCGTCCCCTTCCTCGTGGAGAAGCCGATGGGCCTCGATCCGGAAGACCTGCGCAAGCTGGCGCAAGAGGTGGAAGCCAGCGGCCTGATCACGGCGGCGGGCTTTATGAATCGCTACCGTAAGTCGGTCAACCGCGTGAAGGATCTGCTCAAAAACGATCCGCCCATTTTGCTGGACGGCGCGTGGATCGGCGGGCCGCCCCTGATGCGTGACGGCGACTATTTCGCCAACAACCCCATCGGGCAGTGGTGGCCGGTAAAGGAGAAGAGCGGCGGGCAGTTCGTGGAGCAGGTCATTCACACCGTCGATCTGGCGCGTTATCTGGCGGGGGAGGTGGTGGAGGTCACGGCGGTGGCTGCCAACGGCTTCAACAAGAAGCTGCCCAACATCGTCCAGAACTATACCAACGACGACGCGATGGTCGTCGCGATGAAGTTCGAGGGCGGTGGCATCGGCAATATCATGGCTTCGTGCTCTACGCCGCAGGGTGGGGGCGTGTTCCTGAATGTCTGGGCGGCGAGCCACACGGCGAAGTTCACCGACTGGGGCCACCATCTGCTGCTGCACCGCAACGGCGAACCCGGCACGGAAGAGATTCGCGGCGAGGCCAATGTGGCCGTCGGAGACACGATCTTTACGCTGGAAGACCGCGCGTTCATCGATGCGGTGAAGAGCGGAGATCGCACCGGCATCCGTTCCACCCACGCCGACGGCGTGAAAACCACCCTCGTCACCCTCGCGGCCAATGAGAGCCTTGTCACCGGACAGCCTGTCAAAGTCCGCTACTGAAGGACGTTCGGCAAGAGTACTGGAAATCAAGGGCCAAATGAGGACGCTCGGAGTTCTCCTGGGGGCGCTATTTCTGATATAACCAATAGGGTATCACCAAGGGTCTCGGAGCCATCGTTTCATAGCGATTGGCTTCGAGATCCTGCTTTGTTATGTTGTGGGTGCCGCCCTGGTAGCGGTTCACCTGTCTTGTACGTCCCTAACTATCATGTGGTCGAGCGGCGGCATGATTCATTTTGGAAACGATTGAGGAGCGAGAGGCGATGATCGTTCAAGTTTATCTGACCATAGCGCTTATTGTGCTGGGGGCCGGCGGGCTCTTTGCCTGGATCGTCCTCCCACCCGTTTTGCGACGCTTGAAGTTGGAGAACGATTTGGACGCGCAACGCAAGCTGGAGGAGGCGAAAGAGGCGGAGGAGCGCAAGAAAGCGGCAGCAGAGGTCGCGCAGTGGTACGGGGGCGGACCGCCCGAGGACACAACGGTTCAGGAGAATAAGACGCAATGAGACTCAAAAAGATACTGATCGGCGGCGGCCTGCTCGTGGTGGCAGGGGCGATCGGATTTGGATTCTGGAACAGCTTCAATCAGTGGATTCCGGCAGGGCACGTTGGGGTGTTCTATCATGCGGACGGCGGGCTGGAGCGCCGCGTCTATCCCCCGCGCCGTGTTTTTGTCGGGTGGATGAACACGCTCTACACCTATCCCGTCATGGAGCAGGCGGCGATCTACACGAACGATCCGGATGAAGGGGAGGTGAAATCTGCCGACGCGGTTCGGGTCACCACCAACGACAACGCGAACACGGATTTCGATCTCGTGGTCTGGTACCATGTCGAGCCGAACGATGTGCTGAAAATATTCGACAACTACCGCGCGCAGCCGCTGAAACAGATCCAGCAGACGGTGATCCGCGCGTCGGTTCGCCAGCAGGCGAGCGTGGTCGGCAAAGACTACGATGCCTTCACGCTGATGGGAAAAGGCCGCAGCGAGGCTTCCGCGAAGCTGACCACGCTGCTCAGGGATGAGTTAGGCTCCAAGGGTCTCACCATCGATCGCGCCGAGTTCGCCTCTCCGTATCCCAACGACCAGATCATGCAGCGCATCACCAATCAGGTCAACAGCGAGACAGATCTGCGCATCGCCGAGATCAATAACGAGAAGGCGATCATCAACAAGGATATCGCCATCACGCAGGCCGAAGCCGCCGCCGAATCGTCTCGCCTGAAATCGGCCCAGACTCAGGCCAAGTCCCTGGAGATCCTGAGGTTGGACTCCGATATCGAGGCCATGAAAAAGTGGAACGGGCACGTACCGCCGATTAAAGCACGGGCGGGACAGACAGTCGTCATCACCCCCGAGACGTTGCAGGCTCTGACGGGAGGCAAACAGCCATGAAAATCAGTTATCGCACGGTCGGAATGCTGCTTTTGGCGGCGCTCACGCTCGCTTTGACCGCAGGATGCGGCTACCATACCATTCCGCCCGGCAGTGTCGGCGTGAAGTTCAACGGCTCTACAGGCGTATCGCAGCATCTGCTGAAGCCCGAACTCGTCTGGGTAGGATACAACGAAACCCTCGTGATCTATCCAACCAACATCCAGCAGGTGAGCTACGTGAGGAACGCCAAAGAGGGCGATAAGCCCAAAGACGACTCGATCCGTGCGACCACCTCCGAAGGGGCGCCGCTGCCCGTGGACGTCACCGTCAGTTACCGCATTCCCAACGACGGGGCCTCGCTGACCGCAATCTTCAATCGCTTTGGGATGCCCGACGAAGATCCCGAGCATCCGCTCACCTACATTCAGAACGAGTTCGTGCGCTGGGCGACGGTCGTTGCCGTCAACAATGTGAGCGGCAGGCACTCGATCTTCGATCTGCTGTCCAAGGATCGCGCGACCTTCGGTCCCGAGGTCAAGGCGGAGCTGCAGCCGATCATGGAAGAGTGGGGGCTGCATCTGGAAGATGTCCTGATCCGGGAGATCCATCCGCCGGACTCGATTACAGCCAAAATTACGGAGCAGCAGGGAGCACGGGCGGAGTTATCCCAGCTTAAAATTCAGAAGCAGCAGGCCGTGCTGGACGCCAAGACCACCATCATCAATGCCCAGAGGGAGGCGGAGAAAAACCGACTGCTGTCGCTGCAGGGCGACCAGGCGGTGGCGCTCAAGAAGCTGGAACTGCGCCGCGTTTTCATCGAGCGCTGGGACGGTCAGTCAGGGCTGGTCGGCGACGGCCCAATCCCGCAGTTCTAAGAGCGTGTTCAGCAAATTGGTTTGTCCGCAGTTTAGGAGAATCATCTATGAAACGGAAACCTCGTCTGTTTTTCCTGATTCCGGTGGCTATTGTGGCCTACTTTGTCGTTGCCACCTGGTCGGTCGTGCATCACGCCCAACTCGGGGTTGACCTGATCGCAGCCGTCAAAACAGACAATACCAGCGCAGCGCTCGCGGCCCTCGATGCAGGAGCAGACCCCAATGTCCGTGACCACCGAAGAAATGTAAATTATTGGTGGATCCTTCGGGGAGGCGCAGCCCAGGACAAAACGATTGAGGATCATTTTGCCTCACCGCTGCAGATCGCTCTCAATGCTGAAATCGTGTATGGGATGGGACCGGGAAAACATCGCTTCCACCAGGAGAACGTTGCTTTGATCAAGGCGTTGCTAGACCACGGAGCCGATCCCAATGGTACCGCCGAGCAGGGGACGCCGCTGATGCGTGCGGCCGAGTTTGGGTGTTCCAGCACCATCAAGATGCTCCTCGATAAGGGAGCGGATATGAACAAACAGGATTATGGAGGGATGACCGCCCTTCATTTTGCAGTTTTGGTTCCAAAGGCCGAATCCGTCCGGTTACTGCTTGAGAAGGGAGCCAATCCTGACGTTAAGAACAAGGCTGGGCAGACGCCTCGTGCTATAGCGGCGTTGTCTCGCAGCAAAGAAATCCAGGAGTTGTTGAGGCAGGCCAGGCGGAAAGGCTGACGTATTGTCCTACAGGCTGAGCGGATCTGCTGAACACACTCTAAAGCAGCCCACGCTACGCAGGCGTCGCTGCGGCAGGTCGAACTGAACGGAAACACCCCTCGTCCCTCCATTGCTTATCTTGTCCCTTAAGCCGCCGCCCTAAAGGGGCGGCCTGTGGGGGAAGTTAAGGCCCATAAATGGGCCTGGGAGGGCCGGAAAGCAGAACCAATCTCCTCAATAAGGGAGGCTGACACCCTGTTTCCTTGCGCCATTATCCCTACTCACGTCCGACCCAGCCCCCTTCAGGGGGCTTACCGCATCAGACCGCTCCTTGAGGGGCGGGGAGTAAAGTGCGAGGCGGTCGTTCTTTGCCAGGGCATCCCTACGGAACAAGGTAAGTCCATCCATTGGAAGAGGGGTGTTCTGTGTGTCGTACCGATGCGGATTGTACGCTCTACGCTTCCGGAGGGAGTGCGCCTGCAGTCTGTTGCAGGGTTGTCAGCAGGTGATCGAGATGCTGAAGCAGCCCCTCACGCTGTCCGTTTTCCAGATCCGGTCGGCGCAGACGCTCCCCAATATCGCGAATCTGGAGGGTGAGTTCTGCAACCTCTCGGCTTCTCTGTTGGTGAAGCTCCGTCCGCTCCGTTGCGCCTGAGTAACGTGCCTCGCGCTCCGCCTCTCTCGCCGCGTGCCGTTCCTCGCGTTCGGCTTCGCGCTCGGCCTGTCGCTCCTCGCGCTCCCCCTGACGGGCCTCCCGTTCCGCCTGTCGCGCTTCTTCGCGGGCCTCTGCGGCGGCCTCCATGCTGCGTTCGATTTCAATGCGGACGGAGTCGGGAGGCCCGCCGTGGGCGTGCTTGCGCAGAAAGTCCGGCAGGCTTTCCCGAATGACTTTCCCGATCTCCTTGAGGTCTTCCAACTCTTTCAGGCCGACCATTCCGACCTGCACCTTCGTAGAGCCTTTGCCGCCTTCGTTCAGGATCTCTTCGTCCTCGACCAGATAGCCTTCCAGCATCCCACAGACGATCCCAAGCTCGTCGAAAGTCGAATCGTCTTCGTCCAGGTTCTGAAAGAGGTCTTCAGGAATGGCCCCGATCTCCTGCAGATGTTCACGAATATGATTGTACTGGCGGATGGCTATGCGCCCGCCTTTGTCGAGGCTTCCGGTCAGACTGGCATGTTCGGCCAGTTTGACGGTCTCGCGCAGCAGGCGGCGGATCCGGCGTATCTCCGGCAGGTTCGATTCTGTGCGTCCCAATGGGTGTCTCCTCCTCGGCGGTAAGGCGTCGGCGCAGAAGGGTTCTGCCCCGATGCAGCCGCCATTTGACGGTAGTAAGAGGGAGCGTAAGAAAGTCGGCGATGCGGGCCACGGGCCACTCCTCGAAGTAGCGCAACTGCAGCACGACCTGAAACTCCGGCGGCAGCTCCGACAGCGAATCGCGTAGTCGCGCCTGCTCATTTCGGCGCAGCAGCGTCTCCTCCGGACAGGCGGCCAGAGCCGGACTGTGGCGCAGAATCAGCGTGTCGAGCTTGCTGGCTTCCGTCGGCTCCTGGCGCGCCTCCTGTCTGCTGACCCGCCACGCCCGATGACGGGAGATGGAGCAGATCCATGCGCCAAATCGAGCGGGCTCCTGCAGTTGAGGCAGCGCCTTGAACGCCAGCAGAAACGCCTCCTGGGCCAGATCTTCCGCAGCTTCCCGCGAGCTGAGCGCCTGCATCGCGACCACGACGACGGCGCCCCGGTAGCGGGTCACCAGTTCGTCGAAGGCTTCCAGATCGCCCAGCAGGGCGTTCAGGACCAGTTGCTCATCGCTGATGTTCGGGTAACGGCCCGTGTGCTTTGCCACTCTCATCACTCCTCCTGTAAAGAAGAGACTGCACCGCCGCCGAAGGATAGGGGAACACACAATTTTCTTTGAAATGGGAGAGCGAGGGCTGCCGCTACTGCCCGTAACGGAAGTCGCTGCGCTCGATCAGCATTTTTGCCTTTTCGATACGCGCTTTGGTCACGGGATGGTTCTGCAGCCATTCCGGGCCATTGCCGCCTTCGCGCTTCTCCAAACGCTGCAGTTTGTCGAAGAAACGCAGCATGCCATTGGGGTCATAGTGGGCGAAGTGGGCATAACTCAGGCCGCGCCGGTCCGCCTCGTACTCATCGTCGCGACTGTATTTGAGTCCGGCGATGCTGGCGACGCCGCCGGCAAGGTTGGCGGCGGTAGGGTTGGGGATCGCGAGCAGCAGGAGATTGGTGGCGTACTGCGAGGAGATCTGTCGGGCCGCATGGCGACCGTTGACGTGGCCGCACTCGTGGCCCAGCACACAGGCGAGGGCATCGTCGTCATCGCCCATCATGTCGAGCAGGCCGCGATAGACGTAGACCGGGCCACCGGGCAGGGAAAAGGCGTTTATCTCTTTGCCGTCGATCACTTTGAAGGTATAGGGAACGTCGCGTTTGTCCATGTGGTCGAGGAGCGTCTGCCCCACATGTCGGACCCGGTCTGCATCGGGCGAAGCCGTATCGACCCGGTACTCCTGCTCGACCTGCCGGGAAGCCTCCTTCCCCAGATTGACCTCCTGTCGGGTCGAGAGAAAACTCTTGGTACGGCAGCCGCTCAACCCGGCCAGCAACAGCATGGCCAGCAGCGCAAAAGACTGTCGCGGACGACTGCCAATCGCGAGACGCCGACAGACGGCAACAGACGGGAATATCACCTTGAAAAACCTCCTCCGACAGGTCGAGTGCTGCCGAACAGATCGCGCAGAACGAATGCTGCCCTGCCTGACGTCCATTGGACGAAAAGAGGAACAGCTTCATTTGCGGCCTTAAAATCGTTGGGGACACCGAGAAGATTATATCAGATCGTAGCGCGGTTCGCAATGGAAGCTCTTGCGTTCCTAGGGACATAGGAGGCATCGTCGATCCCATGAATCTCGACATTCATATCCAATTTACAATCCCCGTGAGGGGCTGACTTCGATTCGGACCGGCCGCATTGGAGCAGGAGATGGTGCTCAATGTGACGTTTCAATCCCCGTGAGGGGCTGACTTCGATTCGGACTTTCGCCGCAGCGAAACCAAGGACCGCAAAGGGATCCGTTACGTTTCAATCCCCGTGAGGGGCTGACTTCGATTCGGACCTCGAGCAAATCACTCATCTTAACCTGGGACGGGTGACGTTTCAATCCCCGTGAGGGGCTGACTTCGATTCGGACCTAGAGGAGCGAAACCATGAACCGTTTGCAAACGATGTTTCAATCCCCGTGAGGGGCTGACTTCGATTCGGACTGCACGGGTCGGAAAAGGAGATACGTCATGCACAGACGTTTCAATCCCCGTGAGGGGCTGACTTCGATTCGGACTTGGGGAGCGGTGCCTTGGGTGTGTTGGTGCTCGTTCGTTTCAATCCCCGTGAGGGGCTGACTTCGATTCGGACCCTACAGCCAGGTCAGGGAAATGATATGTTTTATCTGTTTCAATCCCCGTGAGGGGCTGACTTCGATTCGGACAGTGAAGAAGGAAATTTGCACGATGTACAGCTTCTCGTTTCAATCCCCGTGAGGGGCTGACTTCGATTCGGACGATACACACGAAGAATCGGTGATAAATGCCTGGAATGCCTAGTTTCAATCCCCGTGAGGGGCTGACTTCGATTCGGACTCCGCCTGCGGGCCCAGTTAGGGCAAGCGCGCGAGATGGCTGTTTCAATCCCCGTGAGGGGCTGACTTCGATTCGGACGGCCGACAACCCTCGCCTGTTTCTATCCGATATCGTCGTTTCAATCCCCGTGAGGGGCTGACTTCGATTCGGACGGCCGGAGAAGGCATGTTCATCCTGGTTCCCCGTTTCAATCCCCGTGAGGGGCTGACTTCGATTCGGACTCTACGGCCAGAGCTTCTGTGCGTCACAAGTCTCTACGTTTCAATCCCCGTGAGGGGCTGACTTCGATTCGGACCTGGCATTATGACCGCGAGGTAGGCATCTATGACGTAGCGTTTCAATCCCCGTGAGGGGCTGACTTCGATTCGGACCTAGCTCCACAATGAGCATTCCCTTAACGAGTAGTTTCAATCCCCGTGAGGGGCTGACTTCGATTCGGACGACATGACCACCCGCATTGATAGCCAGATTGCTGAGGTTTCAATCCCCGTGAGGGGCTGACTTCGATTCGGACGTCGCTGGCAGTATCCTGGTTATCGATGATAATGGCAACGTTTCAATCCCCGTGAGGGGCTGACTTCGATTCGGACTGCAACACTCCGGCACCGAACCTCCCGAACTCGCCCCCGGCGCCAGTTTCAATCCCCGTGAGGGGCTGACTTCGATTCGGACCCGGCAGAAGCCGGACCGCAGCTTCGGCTGCAATACCCGTTTCAATCCCCGTG
>JBBQPO010000072.1:0-21921 GCA_038217285.1 Chthonomonadales bacterium | reverse complement strand
CTGTGAGCGGCAGCATCTCGCTCAATGTCGAGGTCGGGGGGCGCAAGTTCGACGACAGCTTCGCCATGGACATCCAGTCCAGTCCGGACGGGGCCACGCTCTACGTCGCCGATGTGACCAACTTCCGGGTCATCACCGTCGATACGGCGCAGGGCAAGGTCGCCGGTTCGGTCGATGTCGGGCGCTATCCCTACGCGCTGGCCGTCGCCGGGAAGCGGGTCTATGTCGCCAACATCGGCGTCTTCGCCTACAGCGCCGTCCCCAAGCCGACCCTGCCCGCAAAGCCCGGCGAGACGATCGATCCGCGCGGCCTGACGTTCCCGCCGTTCGCCTTCCCGAGCAAGGAGGCGCGCGACGGCGTCGAGGTGGAGGGCCGCAAGATCCCCGGCCTGGGCGATCCCAACGTGCCGGAGTCGTTCTCGGTCTGGGGCATCGACGTCACCGATCCGGCCGCGCCCCAGGTGATCGCGCGTATCAAGACCGGCCTGCTGATCGGAGCGCCCGCCGACAACGGCAAGACCGTCGGCGGCAGCGCCCCCAACTTCCTCACCGTGCATGGCAACGCGCTCTACGTCTCCAACGGCAACAACGATACCGTCGAAAAGATCGACCTCACCACCGGCAAGATCGTCCGGCGGACGCGCATCCAGCCCTCTCCGCTCGTGGCGAAACTGCGCGGGGTCGGGCCGTCCGGTATGGCGATCTCCCGCGATGGCAGCCGCGTCTACATCGCCGAATCGGGCCTCAACGCCATCGGCGTTCTCGACACGGCCACCGGCAAGATCGTCGGGCATATCCCGACCGCCTGGTATCCCTACCGTGTCGCCCTCACGCCCGACGGCAAGCAACTGCTCTGTATCTGCTTCCGCGGCTTCGGCAACGGCCCCAACGCCGGCAAAAACATTCCGAACAGCCGTTTCCTCGGGCTGCGCGGCGTGGTCTCGGCGCTCCCCGTCCCGACCGACGCCCAGCTCAGCGCGATGACGCAGAACGTCCTCACCTACAACGGCCTCACCGACCATTCGGCCGACCGGGCGAAGATGAGCAGCACCGTGCTTCCCGCCGTTCCCGGCAAACCCTCCGCACAGATCAAATATGTCGTCTTCATCACCAAAGAAAACCACACCTACGACGCCATTTTCGACCATGTGCCCGGCGCGAATGGCGATCCTTCCCTGCTGCGCTGGGGTTACCACCAGACCATCGCCGCGCCCGGCCAGCCCACCCTCACCAACGTCGCCGTGATGACCAATCACAACGCCCTGGCCAAACAGTTTACCGTCAGCGACAACTTCTATATGGAGCCGGAAGCGTCGGGGGTCGGGCATCGCTGGCTGGTCGGTGTGCAGCCCGACAACTTCTGCCAGATGCTCTACACGCTCGGCTGGAGTTTCAAGCTGGAGAGCACCGCCCCAGGTCGCCGCGCCTCCTTCGGCTCCAACGGCTCTATCGCCCCGGAGGACTATCCCGAAGCCGGCTCTATGTGGGAGCATCTCGCCCGCTTCTCCGTCCCCTTCCGCAACTACGGCGAAGGTTTCGAGTTCGCGGGAGTGCTGGAGGACGACAAAGAGCGCCGCACCGGCGCTCGCGAAGTCATCAATATGCCGATGTCGAAAGTGCTCTACGACAACACCTGTCGCGATTTCCCCATCTTCAATATGAGCATTCCCGACCAGTACCGCGCCTACTGGTTCCAACAGGACTTCACCAATCTTTTCCTGACCCACACTCAGCCGACCACGCACACAACGTCCGGCGTCCCGAAATCAAAAATAACGATGCCCCGTTTCGTGAACATCGCCATCTGCAACGACCACGGCACCGGCCCCAACGCCTCCAAAGGGTATCCCTACGTCGCGTCCTGGATGGCCGACAACGATCTCGCACTCGGTCGCATCGTCGATTTTCTCTCCCACACCCCCTACTGGAAAAACATGGCGATCTTCGTCACGCAGGACGATGCCGGTGGCGAGCCCGACCATATCGACGCCCAGCGCAGCGTACTGCTCTGTATCAGCCCGTGGGCCAGACGCGGCTACGTCTCGCACCGCCAGACCACTATCGTCAGCATGCACCGCACACTCTACGAGATCATGGGCCTGCCGCCGCTGAATATGTTCGACGCACTCGCCAACGACTTCTCCGACTGCTTCACGGACAAGCCCGACTTCCGGCCCTACACCGCCGTCTCGGTCGATCCGCGCATCTTCGACCCCGAAAAAGCCAAAGATCCCACCGACCCGGACTACAAAAAAGCTGCCCGGACAAACACCGTCCTGCGCGACGACCCCGACGAAGAAGCCCGCGTCCTGAAAGGCGGCGGCAGATAGTGATGGATTGAGAGGTCACTCCGAAATATCGGATTGACCTCCGTTTATTACGGGAGAGCCGTTCGGAAAAAACGAAATATGAATCCCTAAACCATCAAGAATCCATCCTTATTCTAATCTGGTGTGCTAAAAGGGAATAACGACAAAACAGTTCTAAGTAGCCGTCCGGTCAACGCTCGTAGAAATTTCGCGCGTGCTGATCTCGCTGGCCTCGTAGAAATTACGAACCTTCAGCGGTTGGCCGCTTAGTTATTAGAATAAGGGTGCCATTTGAAACGAGGGATGCAAGGCCGAGAACTGATTCAGCGCGTGGCGGTCGAACCATACAAAGCGTATGTGCCTGACCCGTTACTGCCTGAGCCGCCGCTTGTTATGGATTTCGCTCTCACCGATGTCCTGGAGCGAGCCAATCGCGCCATTGGATGTCTGGACGGACTGGCGGTGCTGATCCCGGACATTTCGCTGTTCATCTACTTTTATGTTCGTAAGGAGGCGGTGCTCTCTTCACAGATCGAGGGGACACAGTCTTCTCTCTCCGATCTGCTTCTGTTTGAGAGCGATGAGGTACCCGGCGTTCCCCTGGAGGACGTACAGGAGGTATCCAACTATGTGGCTGCGCTGAACTATGGCATGGAGCGCATCGAGGCGAATGCTCCGCTGACGCTGCGTCTGCTTCGCGAAATACATGCCGTTCTGCTTTCACACGGGAGAGGAGAGGAGAAGCTGCCAGGGGAGTTCCGGCGCTCACAGAACTGGATCGGAGGAACACGTCCCGGCAATGCCGCTTTTGTCCCGCCTCCCGTAGCAGAGGTCATGCCGTGCCTGGACAAGTGGGAAAAGTACATGCACGACCTGCCGACACGCACTCCAACGCTCATAAAAGCAGCGCTCCTGCATGTCCAGTTCGAAACTATCCATCCCTTTCTCGACGGCAACGGACGTGTGGGCAGGTTGTTGATTCCCCTGCTGCTATGCTACGAAAAGGCGTTGGCAAAGCCGCTTCTTTACCTCAGTCTCTACCTGAAGTCGAATCGCGAGACCTATTATCAACTCTTAATGAAAACTAATTGCTGTGATAAGCAGGAAAACGGATTCCAATATCGAATGTGTATGCGTTCATGCGCTTGTAGTATGCACACAGAAGCTTTTCTGTGTAAGGAGAGGATCCCTATGCTGACACAATCATCACCTTCCGCCGTACATCCGTCCGGATGTAAACCCCGCTCCGCCTTTACGCTGATTGAACTGCTGGTTGTTATCGCCATTATCGCCATTCTGGCGGCCATTCTGTTCCCGGTCTTCGCGCAGGCGCGCGAAAAGGCCCGTCAGACCAGTTGTCTGTCCAACTGCCGTCAGATGGGCACGGCTCTGACCATGTATCTTCAGGACTATGATGAAACCTATCCCATGGTATGGACCGGAGGCCCGCCAGCCCGAGACTGGACCGTCGATCTCATTCCCTACATCAAGATGGGCGACACCAGTCTCGCCAAACAGGTGAATGCGGCTCTGGGCACGGCGCGGCCGGACCTTTTTACCGCTTTCATCCCCTTCTATCAATGCCCGAGTAAGGCCCCCTCCCGCGACACGCGTGGTTTTCGGCGTGGCTACGGCTACAACAACTGGCTTGCCCAACCTCCGGCCAATGTCAAAAAGATGGCGTCGGTTTCTACTCCTGCGGAATGCGTTGCCTTCGGCGAAATCTACGGCGAAGTGGATCGCTCCGTTCCGTTCGGCACACCCGGAGACAAGCGCTTCTGGCCGGAAAGCCGCCATGCCCAGGGCTTCAACATGACCTTCTCGGAGGGACATGCGAAATGGTACAGAGACTCCGTCCGCCAGGTCAACTGGCCGAAAGGTGTGGCCTACAGCGGCGCGGACGCTCCCAATACCACCTTCTGGAACGTTGGCGGCTAGTCTAAGGGAGGCCGTAGACCACCCTTCTCTACATACAACCCGAAACGGGAGCATTCAGCGTCGCGCTGGTGGCTCCCGTTTCCCTTCTCTGCTGGCCTAAATTATCGGGGGTATGTCAGAGTAGGCTTGCGAGGATCGTCAACCGTTCTTATGTGCCTACTCCAACGGGTCATTTCTGATTGCTGCGATCCCTAAAAATTTCCGGGGATCTCCAGGGCGGGCGAATCGAACGCTGTACGCAGCAGGGAGAGGCTCTTCGGAACCGCCGTCTCAGCGTCCTCCTTGCCCTCGAACTCCAGCGAGACGTACCCCCGGTACCCGGCCTTCGCCAGAATCTCCGCTACCCGGCGGTAATCGAGGTCCAGGGTGTACCATTCGCCTCCTCCGAAGTAGGTCTTGGCGTGGACGTAGGCGGCGCGGGGCGCCATCTGCTCCAACTTCCCGTACGGCGCTTCCAGGAAGTTGCCCGTGTCCATCAGTACGCTGAGCCAGGGCGAACCGAGGGCGTCCACGATCCGCAGCACGCCTTCCGGCTCCCGTGTCAGGCCCCAGTGATTCTCCAGTGCGAGCAGCACGCCGTACTTCTCTGCCGCCTGAAGGCACTGCTCCGTGGCCTCGATGCACCATGTGAACGCCTCGTCTTCGGTGTGGCCAGGGAGCGGCGGCTCGTCGCCGCGAAGCTCCATAAGGCGATCAAAGGACTCCACCGTTCCCCAGCGTCCGGAGTTCAGGCGGATACAGGGGATGCCCATTTCATGGGCCATCTGAAGGCAGCGGACGGTATGCGCCACGTTCTGCTGGCGCACCTCCGGATCGGGCGACACAAAGTTTTGATGGATCGAAAGACAGATCAGGTCCACGCCGTGGAGAAACGCATGGCGCTTCAGCCGGTGGAGATAGGCGGGCTCCTCGCTCTCCATCTGCCGGTGCAGCACCTCTACGCCCTGAGCGCCCAGCGCGCTCGCCCGCTCGATCACGGTCTCCAGGGGAAATTTCGGCCCGCGAAAATGCCAGAACGAATAGCTCGATACGCCGAGTTTGATCGCCGTCATCGTGTTCCTCTCTCCTCTCCCGTGTCCCAGCGACACGGGTTCCTTTAACGCACTCCCAGGATGATACGGGAGGGATAGGCCGCCGTATGGTAGAGGCGCTGCGTGGCCGGATGGAAGTCGGCGGCGGCCGCGCGGGCGATGTCGCCAAATGTCTGAGGGTTCCGGTCCACCAGCGGAAACCAGCTGCTCTGCACCTGAACCATGAGGCGGTGCCCCTTCCGGAAGGTGTGGCAGACATCCGGCAGGGCGAACTTTACCCGCGTCACCTTTCCGGGCACGAATGGCTCCGGCCGCTCGAAACTGTTGCGAAACTTGCCGCGCATCACGTCCGCGCGTACCAGCATCTGATAGCCTGTCATCTTGGTCCGGCCTGTCGCCGACTCGCTGTCGGGCGCGTCGTCGGGATAGACGTCCACGACTTTGACGACCCAGTCGGAGTCGGTGCCCGAGGTGGAGACGAAGAGATCCGCCGTAATCGGTCCGACGACGGTCATGTCCTTCGCGAGCGGCTCCGTCTTATAGGTCAGGACGTCCGGTCGATCGGCGGCGAAGTGCTGGTCGGCGATCATATAGGCGCTGTCACGATGGATGCCCTTCGAGGCGGTCGCGATGTAGGGCACCGGCTTCGCCGGGTCGCTGACATAACTGTCGGCAGCTTCCGCCGCCGGTAAAACTTTTGGTGGCGAGATCGAAAGGCCATGCCCGTCGTGGAAGTAGAGCGATGCGGAATGGAGGTCGCGCGGCGGCCAGGAGTCGAAGGAGAGCCACTGATTGGAACCGGTCGCAAAGACCCGCGCTTTCGGCTCCTTCCACTCTCCCTCGTCCTTCAGATAGTGATTGAAAAAGGGGAACTCGACCTCGTCCCGATAGGCGACTGCCGTCGCACTGCGGAACGGGATGTCGCCGAAACTGCTGCGATCCCCTCCGGCCCAGCCCCCATGCGGCCAGGGGCCGACCACCAGAAAGTTCTCCGTCGTCGGACTTGTGTGCGCGATGGTCTGGAAGATATGCAGCGGGCCGTAGAAATCCTCCGCGTCGAACCAGCCTCCCACGATCAGCATGGCGGGCCGGATGTCCCGTAGATGCGGCAGCAGACTGCGCGCCTGCCAGTAGGGGTCGTACGTGCCGTGTGCCATCAACTCATTCCAGTAAGGAACGGCGTCGTGAAAATAGCGTGTATTGGCGTTCGCCAGCGGGCCGAGATCCAGATAGAACTGATAGGCGTTGCTGGAGTTGTACTGGAGGCCGGTCGGCGGCTGGGAGCGGGAGGGGCCGGAACGGGGCCAGTCGAACCGTGACCCGAAGTCCCAGGCGAAGCTGTCCATCAGGTAGAATGCGCCGTTATGGTGGTCGTCATCGCCCAGGAACCAGTCGGCGATTGGGGCCTGCGGCGAAACCGCCTTCAGGGCAGGATGGGCGTTGATCGCGCCGGCCGCCGCATAGAAGCCGGGATAAGAGATGCCCCACATGCCGACCCGCCCGTTGTTCTGGGGCACGTTGTGGATCAGCCAGTCGATGGTATCGTAGGTGTCGGTGCTCTCGTCGATCTCCCCCTTGCCGTGCTTGCTCCCAAGCTGCGGGCGCATATTCACATACTCCCCTTCGGACATATACCGCCCGCGCACATCCTGATAGACCACGATGTAGCCGCCCTCCGCAAAATGCCCCGAGGGGCCGAGGGAGCCGGGAAAGGCGTCGGGGCCGTAGGAGACGCTATAGGGTGTGCGTTCCAACAGGATCGGATAGGTTTTCGAGCCGTCCTTCGGCGAGAAAATAACCGTATACAGCTTCTTCCCATCGCGCATGGCGATGGAAACCTCTGTTTTGGTATAGTTGTCGCGCACCGAAAACCGGCCCTGTGCTCCGCCGCCGCCAGACTGGAATAGAAGCCACAACAGAGAGAACCAGACACAGATGGTATATCTTCCAGGCAACGTATTGTCCTTTCCGGACAGGAGATTCCACACAGCCGTCTTATCCGGACGCTATTTTGATGTCTGGCATTATACCTGACGCTGCCCACGGAACAGCCGATCCATCTGGGGCGGTATCCGGCGCTGTCGCCGGATGGGAAGAGTATCTGCTTCTCCTATCAGGGCAACCTCTGGGTTTCGCCGGTGAAGGGAGGCCCGGCCACGCGCCTTACCGCCAACGATTCCTATGACAGCCAGCCGCACTGGTCGCCGGACGGTGCCTGGATCGCCTTCCGCTCCGACCGCGAGGGCGGCAATCAGATATTCCTCATCCCGGCCTTCGGCGGCTCGGTGCGGCAGATCACCTTCCACAGCACATCGATCTCCCTCTACGACTGGTTCCCGGAGGGGAAGAGCCTGCTCGTCACCTCCACACGCGCCACTCAGCGCAGCAGCCTCTACCGGCTCGACGTGACGACCGGTCGCATGACGATGCTCCTCACCGAGGAGAACAACTGCTCTCTCCCCGCGCTCTCCCCGGACGGCAAATGGATCGCCTTCCGACGCGGCCCCAAAACCGGCCTCTATCTGATAAAACCGGACGGCACCGGCGAGCAGGTCGTCGTCAAAGGCCCGAATGTCGGCCCGTTCCGCTGGGCGCCGGACAGCAAGTGGCTGACCTACACGCAGGAGGACACGATCCGCAACGAGGATGTATGGGTGATCGGCGTGATACCGGACGGCCAGGCGATGAAGGCCGGTGCGCCTATCAATGTCAGCGATCATCCCGGCTTCAACAACCTACCGCAGTGGTTCGGAGACGGCAAAAAACTCGCGTTCCGCTCCAACCGCTACCACAATCGCGACATCGAGACGATCAACGGCACCGGAACTGGGGATTTCGAATGGGCCCCTGACTCCTCCCGCTTCTATTTCCTGAGCGGCGGCGCGATCCGCTGGCTGCCCAGGGGCGGCGGCGCGCTGGGAACCGTCGGGTTCACGGTGCGCATGGAGATCGACCGCCTCGTCGATTACAAAGCGACTTTCGACGAGGCGTGGCAGATTCTCAACGACCGTTACTACGACCCGAAGTTTCACGGTGCGGACTGGAACGCGCTGCGCCGGAAGTACCGTGACAAAGTGGACTACGTCACCGTGCGGCCGGACTTCAACTATCTGATGACCGAACTGCTTGGCGAACTCAACTCGTCGCATACCGGGTTCGGCGGCGGCGGCGCACGGGCGCCGCGCGAGACGGGTTACCTCGGGATATGGCACGACGAAGCTTACGAGGGCCCCGGCGTCAAAGTCAAGACCGTCCTGCATCGCAGCCCCGCCGACCATGAGGAGAGCCGCCTGCAGCCGGGCGACACTATCCTGAGTATCGACGGGCAGGAGGTGCAGGCCGATTCGAGTTACGACAAAGCCATGACGGAGAAGGTAGGGCGCACCGTTACCCTGCTGGTCAACAACAAGCCGGATAAGGCGGGGGCGCGCACGGTAAAGATCAAGCCGATCAACTACGGGGAGTGGCATGGCCTACTCTATGAGAAGTGGCTGGACGAACGCCGTGCCGTGGTAGAGCAGGTTTCCGGCGGACGCCTCGGCTACCTGCATGTGCCCGACATGGGAGATGCGGCTCGCAACCGCTTCGAACGGGAGCTGTTCAGTGTGGGGCAGCGCAAAGAGGGCATGATCATCGACCTGCGCTTCAACAATGGCGGCGATACCCACGACAGCCTGCTGAAAATTCTGGAGCGTAATCGGCACTACTTCACCTTCGCCCCGCGTACCGAAGCGCCTTTTCCGCAGCCGGAACGCGCCTACACCAAACCGATCCTTCTGCTTATCAACGAGTTCGCGCTGAGCGACGCCGAGGTCTTCACCAACGGCTTCAAGGAGCTAAAGCTCGGCAAAGTCCTCGGCACCCCGACGATGGGCTGGATCATCTTCACCTTCGGAACCGGCCTGCTCGACGGCAGTTTCCTCCGCATCCCCCATATCGGCTGCTATACCCTGGACGGCCACGATATGGAGAACTGGGGCGTCCCACCGGACATCCTGGTCGAGAACACGCCCGCCGCCTACCTCGCCGGGCACGATACCCAATTGGAACGCGCTGTGCAGGAACTCCTCAAAGATCCCCGCCTGCCCCAGAAATAGTCCACGCAATCAGGCTCGTTCTGCACTGCCTGTGCCTCATGCAGGCGACAGGGCAGTGGCCCAACATGGAAACAGCCCTTCTCACCGTGAGAAGGGCTGTTTCCGATTCTTCCTGATTCGGACCCTGTATCGGGGGGAACTCTTCACAATCGGGGCGCGTCTTATGCGTGGCAAATGATATGGCGGCGATGGGCCACCCAAAATATTGCACCCGCAGGCGGAAATGAGAGCGGCGGCGCTCGTCATTACCCTTTCCCGCCTGTCTCTCACGAAGGAGAAAAGACAGATGGAAACCCCTCAGGAGCGACTGCTCCGCTACCTCGACGACGCGCATGCTGCGGAAGTCGGTATCGCCGATATGCTGCGCAGCCTGATCGATCGCGTCAACAATGTGCAGGCCAAAACCGCGTTTCAGGAGCATCTGGCCGTGACGCAGAACCAGGCACAGCGCCTGGAACAGCGCTTGATTTCACTCGGCGGTAAGACGTCGGGCGGCAAGGGCATCCTGAACTCGATCATGGGCAAGGTCAGTGACTTTGTGAATATCGGGCACGACGACTACGACAAGACGACCCAGGACATCATCAAGGCCTACTCGACCGAGTATCTCGAAGTGGGTATGTACACCTCGCTAAAGGCGTATGCCGCGCAACTGGGCGATACTGAAACCGTCGCTCTCGCCGAGCGGGCTATCTCGGAAGAGAAGGAAGCGGCGGATACTCTGTTCCCGCTGATCTCGGAAACCGCAAAAGCGGCCGTGCTGGGCGCCTCCGTACCCGCCTGAGATCGGGCAACACACTCTCTCTAACGTACAGACGCGAAGCACACCTTTGTGCTTCGCGTCTGTGTTAATTTGGCTGGTCTTGCGGGAAGGAAAAGAGGCTTGTGGTTCTATTCGCGGCCACGATGGGCGAACTGACGCCGGGATTCGCGCTCCTGATCGTGCTCGGCAATGGACTCGCGCTTGTCGTAGAGCTTTTTACCGCGCGCCAGGGCGATCTCCAGTTTGGCAAAGCCGCGCTGGAAATAGAGCGCGAGCGGCACGATGGTCAGACCCTTCTGCTCGGTCTGTTTGCGGAGCTCCGCGATCTCCACGGCGTGCAGCAGCAGTTTGCGCTTCCGCAACGGTTCGACATTCGCTCGATTGCCATGCTCGTAAGGCATGATGTGCATATTGTAGAGCCAGCACTCGTTGTTTTCGATGCGGCAGAACGAGTCCTGGAAATTGATGCGTCCGGCACGCAACGATTTGACCTCCGTGCCGACCAGCACCAAGCCCGCATCGAACGCGTCCTCGATCTCATAGTCGTGCCGTGCCCGTCGGTTCACGGAAACCATTTTTTTTGCGTTGCGGTCGGCCTCGACAGAGTTTTTGGCCGCAGCCTTGTCTTTCTTCATCATTTCGCCTCGCTTCAGCAGTGCAGCAGTATACAGGCTGCGCAAAGCCTCTGTCAAGTCAAAGGGGTTCGGTCTTAAGAGCCTATCCTAAATGGCGCTCTGCTGCGATGGAAAAGCCCTCCTATTGGGATAGGCTCTTAGGAGGATTGACGGCCCTCGGTTGCGAAACTACCGACAGTTTCGTTCTATGCGATCCGGTGTGAAGGAGTGTGAACAATGCGGTTGAGTGGACCGACTCTGCGCGATGAACTGCGCGGCACGAGGTTGCGGTCGTTGCGGGTGTTTCTCGTACCGGCCGTTCTGGCCATAGCGCTGTATGCTTTCTATTCTATCGGAGGCTACGGCGAGCATGAGCCAGCGCCCAAGCCGCTCAAGAATGGCAACATCTATGGCACGGTGATCGATGAGAAGCAGAACCCGGTAGGCGGCGTCTCCGTCACCATCTCCTTCAGCAACTCCAAAGAGCCCGTGCCCGATTCAGCGCCCAACACGGATGCTGACGGGCATTTTTATCTGCAAGATCTGCCTGCGGCTCACTATATCCTTCAGGCTACGCTGGACGGTTTCGATATGCAGACTCAGTCTACGAATGTGGAGGCAGGAATCACCACACAGATCAAGATTCCAATCTATCGAAAATCGGTTCGGTCGCGGTCTCCCTCGGTTCGGACACCCTGAGAGCGCCGCGCTTCCGGATTCTGAGGGCGTTCCAGAGTCAGCTACTACAGATCCCAGTGTGGTTAAGGAGTCCGGTATGACTGACATTCGACAACGCTACGAAATGGCTCTGGAGGCTCTGATCGCCCAGGTAAAGCAGGATACGACCATCGTCGCTGCGGTGCTGCTCGGCAGTCTGTCGCACGATGTCGTCTGGGAGAAGTCCGACATCGATCTGCTGCTGATCACCCAGGAGATGCGGCTGCTGCGGGCGCACTTCTGTCTGGTCGAAGACGACATCAATATCCATGTCTTTCTGAAAACGCGCAGTGAGTTCAAGCGTATGCTGGAGGGTGCGACCCAGAGCTCCTTTATCCACTCTCTGCTGATGAAAGGCAGGATCCTGTTCAGCCGGGATGAGACCCTTGCTGAGCTGTTCGCCAATCGGGAGCGCATCGGCGCCCGCGACCGGGAAGTCCAGCTCCTCAGCGCCGCCACGGCGCTGCTGCCGGGCCTTCTCAAGGCGGAAAAATGGCTGCATGTCCGCCACGATACCGACTACTGCTTCTTCTGGATCCTGAAATCGCTGGACGCTCTGGCAAGCATCGAAACCGTGCTGCATGGGGAAGTGACGGGGCGCGAAGTGATTCAGCAGGCGATACGACACAATCCCGATCTGTTCCGCATTCTCTACACCGATCTGATCCGCGCCGAAAAGACGCCGGAACGGCTGGCAGCGGCGCTGGAGACGATCCGGCAGTACCTGCGGGAGCGCGCCCCGGTCCTGTTCAAACCTGTTTTCGAATTTCTGTCGGAAGCGGGCGGAGTCCGCTCCGCCACTGAGATCAATCATCACTTCGGCAACCAGATGAATCTGGAGAATGTCGATAGCCTCTGCGAATGGCTCGCCGACGAAAACTTCGTGCAGAAGCTCGCCGCCCCGCTGCGCCTCACGGAGAAGAGCCGCGTCGATGTGCAGGAGGCCGCCTACTACTACGCGGAAACGGAGTAGACATCGCTTTGCCCCTGTTCCACCGCTCGGCGTCGGTCAGGTCTTCCGCTTGTCAACCGGATATCCCCTCACGGGTAGATTTGATATTGGGGTGTTTACCAACGACGTTTGTAAGGTCAGCTTCTGTAAGGTCGGCATTTCTAAGGTCAGCTTCTGTAAGGTCGGCGTTTGTAAGGTTAGCATGTAGAAGGCGGGCGTGGGTAAGGCGGGCGTTTGTAAGGTCGGCATAGCTGAGATTGCAAAAGTCTAGCATTCCCAACCAAAAGATGATTCCCGTGGCGAGCATCTCTCTTGCATCATGGAAATAGAAAAGGCTTCCACCCGCGTTGGCGGATGAGAGGTTTGCATGTCTCCATATCACGATACCACGCGGTATATGCGCCGATATCGCGATGGTCACCGTTGCTCTGCGTAGATCGATGCCGCTAAGATTACAGCCGAGAGGGAAGGAACCGGAAGGTCTCCAACCCGCACCGTTGATGCGCGCTACGTAGTTTGCATAGTATTCGGAGTTCTTCCCGGACGGGGAGAAAAGTATCCATTGCTCAGATCCTTGCGTAATGCAGGCCTGATACCGGCGCGGACCTTCTCCAATGTTGGTTACACCATCCCATAACTGTGCGGGTTTTCGTTTGGATTGGCCACTATGAAGCCAGTTGCGCTGAAGAGCGACCTGATAATGTGTCCAGGCGCAGAGGCGGAACAGACCGTCTCCAAGATGGGCATCTATGGTAGTCGAGCGCGCCGGAATGGGGTATTCAGAGTTCGGTCTGAGGTCACGCGGAACTGTCAGTTGCGCCAGTTCGTCCGCATAGGGAGGATCGAATTCGATCTGTCGCCGCACGTTGCGTTTGGGCTGGGATCGAAGCGGCACTCCTTCCGCCCACCAGTCCCACACCTCCGCCAGCCCATCGCGTACATGCTCCCAGCCCGCAATGTCCAGGCGCTCTGTCGGCCGCCCCGGCCGATTTGTATCCATACGCGCTTTTTGCCGTCCGATCTCCCAGCCAAGCAACTGTTCCAGATGTGCCACCACCTCTCTGCTCAGCCACTGTGCCGCCAGGAGTTCCGAGAGATTGCGGGTCAGCGTAAAACGCGGGTCGCTCTGGTCGAAATCCTTCCAATACAGATTGCGTTCGGGCAAGGGGGATGCCACCGTACCGGCGTAATTCTTGAGTGTTTCGACGATTCCCTCGGCAAAGAGGTACTCACGAAACGACTTATGCAGGAACTCGCAGCCCAGTTCCCGATGCCCTCCCTTGAAGTAGAAACTAATCATCAGCGAACTCAGTTTGTTTTCGTTCGTCGACCGATGGGCGGTCTCTTCCAGTGCGTCGTTTTCGAGGCCCAGACGCAGAGAGAGGTTCCAAAGCGAATCTGTTCTTTGAAGATCACGCCCCCTGCGAACAGCTCATCCGGGCGCGAGTTGCCGAACATGGTAGGACTGTAGGCCTCTTCCCCGAGCCGGATTGCCTGCGCCAGCGCCTCTTCAACCGGGCGATCAAACCGAAGATCACGCAGCAGAACGCGAATGGGACGCAAACCCTGTCGCAGCAGTTCGGCGCAGAGACGCAGGGTAAAGGAGGATTTCCCCGCTCCGGCGACGCCCTGCACGATGATAGCATCCCGGAACTTCGGATCGCCGATCTTGTCGAGCACCGTGTCGAGCAGAGGAACTCGTTTCGCGCTGTTCTCGTGGAAGGGGTCCAATCGCCGCTGTTTGCCCTCCTCTACGTCTCCCTCGTCCCTCTCACCGTCACGAATCACGCCCCATGTCAGCTCTCCGCACTCGGTATCGATATAGACATGCTTGAGCGCAAACGGCTCTTTGCCAAAGACGGGTTGCTCCTCAAACAGCCACCGCTGATAGTCCGCGTGTTCCAGCAGCGCTTCCGCAGCCTGCCGTTCTCCGGAACCAAGGCGTATCGCCTCTGTCAGGGGAGCGAATCGTTCACGGGTATCGCCATGCGCCAACAGGGTTTTGAAAATGCCGAGGAACCGGAGATGTACCTGGGAGAGGAGCACGCGACCCTCCGCCGGTTCATAACCGATGGCCTCCACATACTGGGTGAGCATAGCGTCCGCTGCTGTGAGGAACGGGTGCTCCAGCGCATTGGCGAAGGTGAACCGTGCAAAATCCAGGTTGTCTGGGAAGGCGAGGGCTTTCAATCGTTGTCGGTCGGCGTCGGAGAGCGGGCGCAGGGGGTGCGAAATCGGCAGCACTTTTATCGACTGCTCGACTGCACGTTGATAAGCAAGGGTACAGGCCAGGTAGGCCAGCTCGTTCGGATCGGGGATCCGGGTGGCATTTTCATAGAGCTTTACAATGAATTTGACCGGGCCGACGACTTCCGCGAGCGCATGCCCGACCAGTCCTACCCAGGGCAGCGCCTCCCCAATCGCGGTCGGAAAATCCGTCTTTTGAAAAGACTGGACGGCGTCCCACAGAAACTCATTGACCTTTTTGATTTTCCCGACCGTCGGCCCCTGCCTGCCTTTTTCCAGTCGGCGTCGTAATCTGGAACGATGGATAAGACCTCGGGTTGTAGGAGGTATGATATACTGAGACAGGAGGTTTCACCCAATGAGCATTACGATTGAATTGACACCGGAGGAAGAGGCACGTCTTTACACAATCGCCATGCGTGAAGGACAGGATACGGCGTCTGCGGCGGCACGTCTCCTCCGCGATGCCTTGCGACTGGACCCTCCGGGCGACACAGTGCAAAGCGCGCCCGAGCCGGAATCTGCCTTCGAGGCGCTCAAGGATTTTATCGGCAAATTTGATAGCCAGCAGGTCAGGCCCGAAGAGCAGTTCCTGCCCTCAACCGATCCGCAAGAGCGAGCCTTCGGGGATATCCTTGATGAGAAGTACCGCAAACAGGGCTTCAGGATATGACCCTCTGCGATGCGGGTCCTCTCGTCGCGCTGCTCGATAACGGTCAGCCCGAACCGCACAAACAGTGCCTGAACGCCCTGCCCAGGGTCACGATGCCGCTTGTGACGACGTGGCCCTGTTTTGCCGAAGCGATGTACCTTCTTGGCCGAAAACTCGGTTATCCTGGGCAAGAGGCGCTCTGGCAGATGCGCGTGGCGAGGCGTGTCGTGCTGTATGAAAGCAGCCGGGAGGAGGCAGACAGGATGTCGGCGCTGATGGCGCAGTACCGCAACGCGTGAATTGTTGAGTATGTCGAGATATACTCTGTTCCTCTTACTCAATGACTTGCGACGAGTCTTGGGAGCCTAAACAGTTCGCCCCTGTCTCTCACTGATATAGAGAGGAACAGGGGCAAATCGTGACTCGTTGTGTGCGTTAGATGCCGACGTGTTCGACATGAGCGACCGCACCGTTGTTGGCAGCGGATTTCCAGGCGGCTTCCGTCAGTTCCATGACGCGCAGGCCCCAGATTCCGGGAGAGCCGATCTGCTGCTCACCCCGAATGGCGGCGATGAAGTTGTCGTCGGGATTGTTGCCCTGCGGCATCTCGTCCATCGTCGGAAAGTGGCGCTTCCC
Source organism: Chthonomonadales bacterium (assembly GCA_038217285.1). GTDB lineage: Bacteria > Armatimonadota > Chthonomonadetes > Chthonomonadales > Chthonomonadaceae > JANXLO01. Next base: position 5,965 of record JBBQPO010000072.1, on the reverse strand, counting down.
AACCGCGTCGCTCTCTTCCAGTTTGCCGTTGCGCAGGTAGAACGCGCCCTTCGAACACCAGATGGTGATGTCTTCGTAGAACGAGGGCGCATTGCCGACAATGGAGATATTGCCCTGCGCCCCGCCGACGAAGCCGATGGTGATCGCCGAGTTGATGTCCACCGGAACTGTCATGTTATCCATGAAGGCGGTGACGCGGTCGGCCACCAGGCCGGTGACGAAGAGCAGGATCGAGAGCATGTGCGACCCGGAGTCGTTGATCTGACCGCCTCCGCTCAGAGCCGGATCGTGCCGCCAGGAGTTGGCGCAGGCGCGCAGCCACTCCTGCCCCTGCAGGCCCTGCACGAACTGCACCTCGCCGACCTCTCCACTGGCGATCTTATTCCGAATGTAGAGGAACTCCGGCTGATAACTGCGCTGGTAGTTCAGAACGAAGACCTTACCGCTCGCGTCGATCTTTTTCAAGACCGTGTAGGCGTCTGCCACCGTGCAGACCATCGGCTTCTCGGAGAGAACGTGCAGATCGCTGTCCAGGCAGGTCATGGTCTGCTCGAAATGGGTGGTATGCGGGGTGCAGATGATCACGCCGTCCACGTTCCCGGCCTTTATCAGGTCTTTGTAATCGCTGTACTGCGGGACGTCTTTGACGCCTGGGTACCGTTCGACGGTCGATGCAAGCGCTTCGGGCCGAATGTCGCACAACCCTGTGATCTCGACGTTCGGGTTCGCCAGCATACGGCGCACATGGCCTCCGGAGATGCCGCCGGTGCCGATAATACCGACTCGGACTTTATCAGACAAGAAATCGCCTCCTGAAAATTTTCCGGCGCATCACCACGACAGGCCGGTCGTACCATAAGGACAATCCGGCATACCTGTCCGGAATTCCTCCCCGAGTTGACAAAGGAGACAAAATTTTCCGCTAACCCTCCAGAAGTCGGCGGACGCGCGCAAGATCTTCCGGGGTATCGACGCCGATAGGCGCGGCTTCGACGCGTGCCATACGGATGCGATAGCCGTTCTCCAGTACGCGGAGTTGTTCGAGCGATTCCGTCACTTCGAGCGGCGTCGGGAGCAGGGTGGAGTATGTCGCCAGGAAGTGGCGGCGATAGGCGTAGAGGCCGACATGCTGCATGACCGGCGTCGCGGTCACATTGCGAGGGAACGGCAGGCGCGCGCGGGAGAAGTAGAGCGCATTCCCGTTGGCGGCGCAGACGACCTTGACGCAGGCGGGATTGTCGCGGTCGATCTCCGGGCAGGGACACATCAGGCTGGACATCGGCAGGTCAGGGTCGGCGAGCAGAAGCTGCACGGTCGCCTCGATGGCGGCGGGATCGAGCAGCGGCTCATCCCCCTGAATATTGACGACGATCGCATTCGGCGGCAACCCGAGAACCTCGGCGGCTTCGGCCAGTCGATCCGTGCCCGAGCGATGGGTCGAGGAGGTCATCACGACCTCCGCGCCGAAACGATGGGCAACAGCGGCGATCTCGGCGTCTGGGGTGGCGATGGCGATGCGGGTCAGGCTCGGGGTAAGACGCGCACGTTCCCAGACATGCTGAAGCATCGACTTACCGGCGATCTCGATCAGCGGTTTGTTCGGCAGGCGGGTCGCGGCGAGGCGAGCAGGGATCAGTCCGATGCAGAGCGGCGGCGATGTTTGCACAGACATAAGCGGGTTCTCCAGACATTATAGTGAACGGTGTGTGCCATTTTACCATTCAGGGGAGGAAAATAAGATGCAGCGACGAGAGTTTTTACAGGGCGCAGGCGCGGCAGCGCTGAGTTTAGGGCTGTCGGCCTTTCCGACAGGCTGGGTGCAGGCGGCAGGCGCGCCAAAGCGCCGGATTCTATTCTTTACACGCTCGCAGACATTCGAGCATTCGGCGATCAAACGGACCGGCGGCAAACTCGGTTTCGCGGAGCAGACGCTGACCGATCTGGGCGCGAAACACGATTTCGAGGTGACCTGCACCAAAGACGGCGCGGTCTTCACCCCGGAAAACATCGCGACGTACGACGCCTTTCTCTTCTACACGACCGGCGATCTGTCCAAGCCGGCCCCGGATGGCTCAAACCCCATCACGCCCGAGGGCAAGGTGGCCCTGATCGAGGCTGTCAAGAACGGCAAAGGTTTCCTGGGAACCCATAGCGCGACCGACACTTATCATCCGACTCCGGACGACCGCTATGTGAACTACGGCGACAAGGTCGATCCGTATATCGCCATGCTTGGCGGGGAGTTCATTCACCACGACGCGCAGCAGGACTCCAAAATGATCGTGATCGACACGAAGTTTCCCGGCTTCGAGGGGCTGACGGACTTCACGCTGAAAGAGGAGTGGTACTCCCTGAAAGATTTCCGCAAAGACCTGCATGTGCTGCTGGTGCAGGAGACGATGGGCATGATGGGGCCGCACTATCAGCGCGCACCGTACCCGGCGACCTGGGCGCGACGGCACGGCAAAGGCCGCGTCTTCTACACCTCGATGGGCCACCGTGAAGACGTCTGGACGAACCCGATGTTTCAGCAGATCCTGCTCGGCGGACTCTCCTGGGCGACCGGCAATGTCCGCGCCGACATCACGCCCAACATCGAAAAGGTCGCTCCGAAGGCCTGGGAACTTCCCGCCAAACCGGCTCCGAAAGCCTGACTGCGTCGCGGGATAGCAGTGCTTCTCGCGGAAGCGAGAGCCCGCCTCGGCCGCTAATCATCGCCGACTTTCTCGGCGTGAAAATGCTCACGGAGGCGCGGGACTACTCTCCCTCGTGAGGGGACTGCCTCATGCTATAATGGAGGTATTGCTGAGCAAGTGAGGCGGGCAACCATGACGAGCGGTGGGGCGATAGTGCTGGCAGGGGGACGCAGTGAGCGCATGGGGCAGGACAAGGCCCTGCTGCGCAGGAACGGCGTGACTCTGCTGGAAACCGTTGTCACCACCCTACGACCACTGGTGGGTGAGATCGTGATCGTGGCGGATCGGGCGGGCAGATACGATCTGCCGGACTGCCGCGTCGTGGGTGACCTCTATCCGAACACCGGGCCGCTCGGCGGCATTCTGACCGGTCTGGCGGCGCTCGGCCCCGGCGCGCATCTGGCGGTCGCCTGCGATATGCCCACGCTGCAGCCTGCGGTGCTGCGCCTGCTGCTCGACTCCGTGACGCCGGAGTGGGAAGTCATCGTGCCCTCTGTTGGCGGTCGAATGGAGCCACTGTGCGCTGTCTATGCCAACACGGCAGCTCGTTCGCTTCAGGAGTTTCATAGGAGGGGGGGCTTAGCGCTGCATCGGGCGCTGTCCACCATGCACACACTGCGTATTCCTGAAGAGGAACTCCGCCGGTACGACCCGTCTCTCCTCACCTTCACCAATCTCAACACCCCGCACGACCTGGAACGCCTGCAGAGGAGCGAAGCGAACCTTCCATGACCACCACTACGATCCACTACCCGGCGACCCTGCCGATAACCCCGCTTACGCACGTCCCCGAGGCAACGGTCCCCATTCCCGGTTCGAAGAGCCTGACCAATCGGGCCTTGATACTGGCGGCACTGGCAGACGGAACCTCCACGCTGGAAGGCGCCCTCTTCTCCGAAGACACCGATGTCATGGCGGAATCGCTTCGACGGCTGGGAATCGGTGTCGAGGCGGAGGCAGAAAAGGAGACATTTGTCGTACAGGGGCAGGGCGGGGCGGTCCCCGTGAGGGGGGCGGAGCTTTTCGTCGCCAATTCCGGCACGTCGGTTCGGTTCCTCACGGCTCTGGCCGCGCTCGGCACAGGACGGTATCGGCTGGACGGCGTGGAGCGTATGCAGCAGCGCCCGCAGCAGGATCTGCTCGACGCGCTGGCCGATCTCGGGGTGGCGGCGCGCTCGGAGCGGGGAACCGGCTGCCCGCCGCTGGTGGTCGAGGCGGAAGGCGGGCTGCGAGGCGGCACAGCACGGGTCGGCGCGGAGGCCAGCAGCCAGTTTCTGACCGCGCTTCTGATGGTCGCCCCGTACGCGCAGAAGGACGTCACACTGGAGATCGTGGGGGCGCTGCGCCCCTTCTATGTCGATATCACGCGCCGGATGATGGCGCAGTGGGGAGTGCAGACCACCCTGCAACCCGGTGGGGAACTACAAGCGAGCCAGACTGTGCCGATGCGCTACCATATCGCCGCCGGACAGCGGTATGCCGCTCAAGAATCGTACCGGATCGAGCCGGACGCCTCCAGCGCCTCCTACTTTTTCGCGGCGGCGGCGATCACCGGCGGCAGGGTCACCGTTTCGGGATTGACGGCGGACGCCCTGCAAGGGGATGTGCGGTTCGCGCTGGAGGTGCTGGCAGAGATGGGCTGCATGGTCTCGTCGGACGCGGGGGGGATCACAGTCGCCGGGCCGCCGCCCGGCCAGTTGCGCGGCATCGAACGCGACATGAGCGCGATCTCCGATACGAGCCTGACGCTTGCCGCCATCGCCCCGTTCGCGAACTCGCCCACGACCATCCACAATATCGCGCACTCCCGCCTTCAGGAATGCGACCGCATCTCGGCTGCCTGCACGGAACTCGCCCGTCTCGGCGTCGAAGTCGAAGAGCGCCCGGACGGCTTCACGGTCTATCCCGCCGAGGCGCTGCGCCCGGCCGAGATCGAAACCTACGGCGATCACCGGGTCGCCATGAGCTTCGCGCTCGTCGGCCTACGCACGCCCGGCATTGTCATCTGCAACCCGGCCTGCGTCGCCAAAACCTTCCCCGACTACTGGCAGCGCCTGGAACGACTCTGAGAATGCAAGCCGAAAGGAACAGATCGTGGACAAAAATGAAATGTTTTCCCGTCGTTCCGCCCTCACTCTAGCCGCTGGAACGGCCGGGGCGCTGCTGACCGAGCGGGGAGAAGCGGAGCAACAGCCTTCTGCTGAACACCTCAAAGGCCGTATCAAGCAGTCTGTCTCGCGCTGGTGTTATGGGCGCATCCCGCTCGACACGCTCTGTGAAAACGCGAAGGCCATGGGGCTGGCCGGCATCGACCTGCTTCGTGAGGACGAGTGGCCAACCGTGGCGCGGCATGGCCTGCTCTGCACCATGGCTTATGGGATCGGCAGCATCCCCAACGGCTGGAACGACCTTCAGAGCCACGACCGTCTGGTCGCCGAGGCGGAAAAGACGATTCCGAAGGTCGCGGCGGCGGGGCTGCCGAACATCATCACCTTCTCCGGCAACCGACGCGGCCTGACCGACGAGCAGGGAGCCGCCAACTGCATCACCGGCCTTAAGCGGATCGCGGCACTAGCCGAGCGGCACAAGGTGACGGTCTGCATGGAACTGCTCAACAGCAAGCACGACCACAAAGACTACCAGTGCGACCATACGTCCTGGGGCGTAGATGTCTGTCGGCGCGTTGGCTCCGACCGCATCAAGCTGCTCTACGACATCTATCACATGCAGATCATGGAAGGCGATGTAATTTCCTGCATACGTGAAAACATTGCTCACATCGGCCATTTCCACACTGGCGGCGTTCCCGGCAGACACGAAATAGACGACACACAAGAGCTAAATTACGGAGCCGTCTGCAAGGCCATCGCGGCCTCCGGCTTCCAGGGCTTCGTCGCCCACGAGTTCCTGCCCGCCCACGATCCCATGAAATCGCTCCACCAGGCCGTCCAAATCTGCGACGTGTGAGCAAAATGCAGGAGAAACCAATATAGATCTTACCAATCGACTAAGGGGTATAATAGCCCAACGAGGATCAACGGATATCGGGATGAGGACTCGGAGTAATATGCTTTTCGGAGAGATTGAAATTCCAGATGCACTCTTAGATGCCCAAACGTCAGGTAATCTGGTCGTTTTTGCAGGGGCTGGTATTTCGATGGGTGGTACGTCCAACTACCCAAACTTTCGAGATTTGGCTGATAGTATGGGAGGGGGAGTCTATTCGCGCCTTGATCGTGAGGGTGATGATCGGTACTTGGGCCGCCTTG
>JBBQPO010000071.1:0-22221 GCA_038217285.1 Chthonomonadales bacterium | reverse complement strand
CCTTGCCGGGTGCCGAGGGTTTCTGTCGTCTGCGCAGTTATCTCTCGACATTACGCAAACAGGGCAAGAATATCCTGACCGCTCTGGAAGGCGTCTTTCGGGGATCGCCCGAGCCTGTCGCTCCAGGCTAGACAGTAACTCATGAACAACTATACGACGTATATGGACGAGAACTCCCAATTGGCACGGCAGCCGTACGGCCTTCATTTGCCTCCGCCGCGCCTGCCGACGGATCCAATTAATCGCTCTCTGCTGCCCGTCTTTACGCAGAGCCAACTCAAGGATGTCGAGAGCGAAACCCAGAACGGTTTGCTGCTCCTCGCGCTGGCGCTCCACGCTTTTCGGCTGGAACACGGTCATTACCCGGAATTGTTGCCCGAACTTGCGCCTTCGTATCTGAAGAAGCTTCCGGACGACCCTTTTGGCGTACAGGAAACGTTCAAGTATCACCTCAAGGGCGAGAGTTACGTTCTCTACAGCGTCGGCCCGGATGGCAAAGATGATGGCGGTACGCCTATCGACGACCCCAGACAGGCGAGGAGTTCCAATCCGAACGCCCGTTACTTCGTCAATCAGAACAGTGTTGGCGACGTCGTGGCAGGCAAAAACCACTGGTAGACGACGCGAAAGGGGCGGAAATTTCGAGGTTAGACGCGGTCGACGGGAAGGCAGTGAGGAAGAAACGGGCGGCACTGACAGGCACGGCTTGACAATGAGGGCATACGGGACATATAATAGAGGAAGTCTCCATGCGCAGGGCCAACGGGTGTCTCCGCGCCTCCGGCCTGTCTGCCGACCCGCCGCCCCGTCCCCGAAGTTTTCGGTTCCGAGGAAGACCCGACTCACTAACCCCGCACTTATTTCAAATTTAGCCCGTAAAGTTCTCCTGGGAGGTCCGTGTTGACTGGTAATCAGAATAGGATACTGCTCGCCACTATCCTGGTCTTGACGGTTTGCGCCGCTGTGATCGCGTTCAACCATCGGCTGTTCGGTTTCGACATCTCGCCGAAGTATGGGCTCGACATCCGGGGTGGGGTACGCGTCATCCTGCGCGCCCGGACCGAAGAGTATAAAGGCGGCAAATGGACCCCGGAAAAGCTGGAGGCCATTCGCAACATCCTGGACAAGCGTGTGAACGCGACCGGCGTTGCCGAGCCGCTTCTGATCACGAAGCTTCCGGATCAGATCATTGTCGAGTTGCCGGGGCTGAAGAATGAACAGGAAGCACTCGATCAGTTCAAGTCGACCGCCAATCTACAGTTCTACTGGCTGCCGCAACTCGGCAACGAGAACGGAACGCGCTCCAGCATCTGGAAAGTGGGCAAGGTAACCGACAAGACTTCTGTCAGCACGGACGAGGTCCTTGTCGATGTTGCCACAGGCCAGCCCATTTCAAGGGCGGTTCTGGATGCACAGGTGTTCAGCAAAGATCCTCTTGTAAGCGGTAAGGATCTGCTGCCCAACAGCGAGGCCATTATTCAGGGCACAGGGTCGCCCGTAATCCAGTTCGAGTTCAACTCGGAAGGCGGACGCATCTTCGATGAGTTTACGCGCGTTCCCTCGCATACCGGGGACTTTCTCGCCGTGTTTCTGGACGGCAAACTGCTGACGGCCCCGACCATCAAGGGACCGATTCCCGGCAAGGGCATCATCGAAGGCAACTTTACCCTGGAGAGCGCGAAGGCGCTGTCGGAACAGTTGAACGCCGGTGCGCTTCCCGTGCCGCTCGATATTCTGGAGACCCGCAAGCTGGAGGCCACCCTGGGGGCGGAGGCCGTGAAGGCCACGACCATCGCCGGCGCCGTCGGACTGAGCCTGGTGCTGTTCTTCATGCTGATCTACTATCGCCTGCCCGGCGCGATCGCAAACGTGGCGCTGATCCTCTACACGCTCTTCTCCTTTGCGCTGTTCAAACTCTGGCCTGTCACGCTCACCCTGCCGGGTATCGCCGGATTTATCCTCTCCATCGGCATGGCGGTAGACGCCAATATTCTGATTTTCGAGCGCGTGAAAGAGGAGTTGAGAACCGGTAAGACCCTCCGCGTCGCCATCGACACCGGGTTCAAACGCGCCTTTACGGCCATCTTCGACTCGAACGCCTGTACTCTGATCACCTGCTCCGTTCTCTACTATTTCGGAACCGGGCCGATCAAAGGCTTCGCGCTGACGCTCGGTATCGGCGTCGCGGTCAGTATGTTTACGGCTATCACCGTGACCCGCACCTTCCTGTTCGCGCTCGTCGGCATGGGCGGCGCGCAGAACCCTGCCGCCTACGGCCTCAATGTGCAGTGGACCCCGAAGCTGCGCGTCATGAGCCGCAAGATGTTCTGGCTCGGGCTGTCCGGCATCGTCATCGTCCCCGGCATGATCTTCTGGGCAATGGGCGGCATCAAGAAGAGTATCGACTTCCAGGGCGGCACAGAGCTGAACATTCCGTTCGCCACACGCCACACTTCCGACGAGATACAGAAAGCCCTGATCGGCATCAACCCACGCTACGCGGACAGTCGGGTCGTGGTCAGCGAGGATCTGAACTCCAAGCCTGCTTTCGTCACGACCACCCGGCTTTCGCTCGAGGAGCGCCCCAAGGTTATTCAGGCGCTTATCGACAGAGTGGGACCCCTGGCGCAGAACCGGAACGCGTCGGATGTCGGCTTCTCCGATGTCAGTGGAACGATCAGCCTGGAGTTGACCCACGACGCGATCGAGGCCGTTCTGGTCGCTTCGCTGCTGATCGTTCTTTTTCTGGCGTTCCGCTTCTCTATCGGCGGCTTCAAAGAGGGGCTCAAATATGGCCTCTGCGCGGTGGCCGCGCTGCTGCACGATGTCCTGGTCGTCTGGGGATCGTTCGCCATCCTGGGGTATATCTTCAAATGGCAGATCGACAGCCTGTTCGTCACCGCCATGCTGACCGTGATCGGCTTCTCCGTTCACGATACGATCATTATCTTCGACCGTATGCGGGAGAATCTGGCGCACCGACTGAAGGGCGAAAACTTCAGCGATCTGGCTGACCGCAGTATCGACCAGACCATCGCCCGGTCGCTGAACACCTCGTTTACCGTCATCCTGACGCTGCTCGCCCTGTTCTTCTTCGGTGGGGCGATCATCCACCAGTTTATCGGGGCGCTGTTGATCGGTATCGTGAGCGGGACCTACTCCTCGATCTTCAACGCCAGCGTGCTGCTGGTGCTCTGGAAACAGCAGGACGCCGGCGGCATCCTGACGACCTCGGGCGCTCTGAGCGGCCCGAAAAGCGGCCTGACGGCGCGACCGAACACCCTGCTGCCCGGAGATCGCCCGCTGGTGACTCCGCCGAGGTCCGCCTCTTCCATCGGTTTCACCTCGGACGAGGAAGCGCCCGGCTCCGCGAAGCCCGGCACGGTGCGTCGCCAGCCGGTGCGCCGGCGTCGCATGTAGTCCGGGGCGACCTCGGTAGACAGCGCCGCCTCGACCGCGGTGTGCAAGGATAAAAGAGAATGGCGGGTTGGATCAATCGCTCGGAAGGGCTGGTGAACGGGGTGTGGCGGCTGTTATGGCGGCTCGCGCTGGTCGCAGTGGCGCTCTATGCCTGCTACCGACTGCGCAACATCTTTACCACCCTGTTGGTCGCGGCGATTATCGCCTATGTGCTGGATCCCCTGGTGGAGTGGCTGGTCGGCCGACCGCTCTTCGTGCAGGCGCACACCGCTCTTGGCAACATGGTCCATGGGATAAAGGCAGCGCTTATCCGGCAAACCCCTGCGCGGGCCAAGGCTCCCAAAAAGCACACGCTGCGCGCCTATGCCACCCTCTATGTCTTCGTGCTGACCGTCTTGATCGTCTGGCAGGGAGCCAAACTGGTTCTCACGCCGTTTGTGGAGGAGTTCCGGAGCGTCACGGCCAAAGACGCTCTCTCCGGCAAAAGCCCGCTGCAGGTCTTGACGGAAGACGCTCTGCGTCGCTACGACCAGTCTGCACCGGACGGCATGAAATCCGATAAGGTGCTGGGCAATATCAAGAAGAGCAGCCTCGGCGAGCGCCTGGTCGAGCCGGGCCAGGAGGTTCTGCGCCGGGTGGCCGAGAGCCTGAAGAGCATCGTCGAGATCGTTCTTCTGCCGGTACTGGCGTTCTATTTTCTGATCGATGGCCGCAAGCTCAAGCACGAGTTTGTCGCGCTGGTTCCCAAACCCTATCTGCCGGACATCTTACGTCTGCTGCGGCAGTTCAATCGGATCATGCGTGATTTCGTCTACGGGCAGTTCATCCTATGTGTGCTGGCAGGCGCCGTCGTCTGGCTCGGCCTCGCGGCTCTGGGCGTCAAATACCCCATCACCATGGGAGTCCTGGCCGGCATCACCCGCGCCATTCCCATCATCGGGCCGATTATCGGCGGCATCCCCATCATTCTGCTCACCTGGGTCACCAAAGGCACCACGACCGCGCTGGCCGTTCTGGGGTTCTTCACGCTGCTGCACCTGGTGGAGAGCAAGTTCATCATGCCGATGCTGATCGGCGATCGGATGGAACTCCACCCGATCATCATCATTCTGGTGCTGCTGATCGGCGGCGAAACGGGCGGCATCGTGATCGGCGGCCAGTTGGGCGCCCTGCTGGGGATGTTCTTCGCCGCGCCGGTCGCCTCGCTGCTGCGGATCATCATACGACGTTACTGGCTGCGCCTGCGCCATGACCCGCCCTCCCGACCGTCGCTCACCGCAGCCGCACCGGTGGAACCGGCCCGAACCTCGGTCGTAAAAACGGCGGAATAGGGGCGCGTATCGGGGCATTTTGGGCCGTGCAGCCCCATTCTGAGAAGTTTCCGGGTGAATCGAGTCTCAAACGCCTGGAATCGTGCTATAATAGCAGGGGCAACAGTGGGGTTCCGCCTCTTCGAGGTAGAACGAAACGGTTTTATACCTCTTATCTCCTCGAAAAGAAGGATTTCCGTTCCTTAAAAGAAGGATTCCTGCGGAGTACGTTGAATTGTCTTCACCGTTATGGCCATTTTATCCCCGCATTGTTCCCAACCGGGCTGGCTTACCCCTGCCCAAAATTGTCAACCCGCCGCGGACGCCGACCGGCAAGGAGACCGGCGCCTTTGCCGCGCTGAGAGGAGTGGATCGTAACTATGTCTGACGAGATGGTTCTGGAATCGACGGAGACGGCAACACCGTCGCCGAATGAGGATGGTCACCCTGATCATTCCGGCGACCCTGTACCCGCCGCGCCCGCGATGACCGAAGAACCGGCTCCGGCGCAACCCACCGCACCCGCGAATGAAACGCCCGCGCCGTCTGCCGCGGAACAGGTCGCCACCCAGGAAGAGGATGAAGAGCGCTACAGCATGGCCGCATTTGGCCAGTTGCAGCAACTCCAACGGGACACCGTCGTAGACGGTATGGTGATGCGCGTTGATCGTGAAGGGGTGCTGGTGGACGTAGGCGCAAAGTCCGAAGGCATTATCCGACTCAATGAACTCTCACGCGAAGCCGGGCCGAATGTCAACCCGGAAAGCATCGTGCAGGTCGGCGATAAGATACGTGTCTATGTACTGGAACCGGAAAATCAGGAAGGTATCCCTGTCCTCTCCAAGAAGCGAGCCGACTTCGAGCAGGCGTGGGTGAAGGTACAGGCAGCCAAGGAGAGCGGTGAGACCATCACCGCGATGGTGCAGGAGCGCGTCAAGGGCGGGCTGGTCGTGGATCTGGGTATCCGTGGCTTCGTGCCGGCGTCGCATGTCGGCAACGGTAGCCTGAAGACCAACCTCGACAAGTATGTCGGGCAGTCTATTCCCCTCAAGGTCATCGAAGTGGACAAGGAACGCCGCAAGGTAGTGCTTTCCAACAAACTGGCCGTTGTCGAGGAGCGCGAGAGCCGCAGTCATGAGACGAAGCTGTCGCTCGCGCCGAACCAGACGCGACGGGGAACGGTGCGACGTCTGACGAACTACGGGGCGTTCATCGATCTCGGCGGTATCGACGGTCTGCTGCATATCTCCGAGATGTCCTGGACCCGCATCAATGATCCCAAGGAAGTTCTGCGCGAAGGCCAGGAACTCGATGTTCTGATCCTGAAAATGGATCTGGAGAACAACCGGGTTTCGCTGGGTCTGCGCCAGATCCTCCCCGATCCGTGGGAAGACATCAAGAAGAAGTACACCGAAGGCGATACCATCGTCGGTACCATCACACGCATCGTGCCGTTCGGCGCCTTCGTGCAGGTGGACGGTGTCGAAGGCATCATCCCGCAGTCGGAACTGCCGCGCAGTCGGCCCGGCAAGGGAGCGACGCCTCTCAATGCCAACGAAGAGGTGACCGTCAAACTGATCTCCCTGCGCCCGGAAGAGCGTAAGATGACGCTCTCCTTGCGGGCGCTTCAGCCGCCGGAAGAGCGTGACGGCCCGCCGCCGCCCCGCGAACCGCGTGAACCCGCCGCTGCCGGTGGGGGAACTGGGGCAGGCACGGCCACAGGCGGCCGCGAACGCGAGAACAAACGCGGACGCAACGACCGCACGGAGGATCGGGACGACTTCAACCGCTTTGCTGGCGGTGGTGGTGGTCAGGATATGCGCTTCAACCAACTGGGCGAAGCCTTTGCCGCGGCCAAACGCAACGAGCGCAAGAAGCATCGTCGCGATAACACCGAGGAAGAAGGCTTCGAGGACATGGGCGATATCGAGGAGATCGAGGAGGTCGAAGAGACGACCGAGGCGACCACCGAAGAGACCCCTGTGGAAGAGACTCCTACTGTGGAGACTCACGCGGAAGAGACGCATCCCGAAAAGACCCCTGATGAGGCCGCTAAAGAGTAGCCTCGAGACGACCCAAAGGGAGGGGGCGATCGGCAACTGCCGAAGCCGCCTCCCTTTTGCATGCCTGCCCGGAAAATCCCTGCTATGCCCCTTATAGGCCTCACCGGCGGTATCGCGACCGGCAAAAGCGCCGTGACCCGTCTGCTGGCGGCGCGCGGAGCCGTGACGTTCAGCGCCGATGAAGCCGCCCGTGCCGTTCTCGTTTCCAAGGGGCCGGCCCTGCGCCGAATCGCCGCAGAGTTCGGCCCCGAGATGCTGACCTCCTTGGGAGACTTGGATCGTGGCCGTATGGGTCGCCTCGTCTTTGCCGACAGCGAGGCCCGCCGCCGACTCGAACGGATTCTGCATCCCCTCATTCGCAGCCTGCTGCGCGCACAGATCGAGGCGGCGCGAAGCGATCTGGCCTCCGAGGCCCTCCTTGTCGTTGAGATCCCTCTGCTCTACGAAGGCGGTCTGGAGACCTGGTTCGATGAGGTCGTCGTCGTGGCCGCCTCGGAAGCCAAACAGAGAGAACGCCTGCGGCAGCGTAACGGCCTGGATCCGGCGGAGATCGACCGACGTCTTGCGGCGCAGTGGCCTCTCGACCGCAAGATCGCCCGTGCGGATCACGTCCTCGTCAACGACGGCTCGCTGCCGCAGTTGGACGCCGCCGTAGAAACTCTCTGGCAGTCCCTGAATCGGGGCAGGAAAAACCTGTAGAGTTCTCGAAAATGCATTTGTGTGGTTCGACCGAATGGCGTATGACACCGCGTCTATAGGATTGTAGCGGGAATAGGGAACATTCCATTTCCCGACGACGGCACCGTTCAAGCCGCTTTTGAAAAAAAAGCTTGCGTTGTCTCCGCCAATATGCTATAATTCGAAATTGACAGGGGTCAGACCCAAAACGCCTTCTATTCGTCGCCGATCCACCCCCCGCGAACTACGTGCAGTATCGAAAAGGTCCGCAGGATCACCACCGATGTGGCGTCCTGTTTGCCTGCCACCATTCGATCTCTGGGGAGAGAATGACAGACGGAAAACTCCGCTGTTCTTCTCGACGCAGGAAGTAGTTCGCCATACTTATCCGTCTATCTCCCCCAGATCGGCGTTTAAGAAGGTGGCGGTTTCCAGGCACCATGGAACACTATCATACACTCATACCGGTAATCCCCCACCGCCGGTAGTGCAGGCTTTCCCCCTTAGCGTGCCAGCTTTTAATGATGCGAATCACCAGGAGGTAGGACTCGCCTTGAACAGAGCCAAAACCAACACAGCTGTCCTGCTCGCGCTTTTCTCCGGACTGCTAGCGTTGACCCTTCCGCAAAGTGTGCCTGCCCAGGCACGCGGCAACGGAAACGTCAACGGCCAGCCGAACGGACTGCCGACTGCAGGCCCCATCGCCGGTCAACACAAATACGCCGGTAAAATGGACTACATTCCCGCGTATATGACGCACCGTAAACTCCCATCACGCCTGCAGGGCAAATTCAGCCCAGGGCGCGCGCCTGGTGACCCTGCCGTCATTCGTCAGACGATACTTTTGACCAAGCAGGATCCTTCCCAGCAGTACTCCAACGTCCCGGCGCCGTCGCAAGATGAACATCCCAACTTCAGTGCGGACGAAAAGTACATCTATTTCGACAGCGACCGCGTGAGCGACACCAATACGGCGGAGAACGCGAACCAGACATTCAATCTGTATCGAATGTTCCCGGACGGTTCCGGCATCACCCAACTGCTCCCCGACACGATCAACCAGATCGAGCCCAACATCTCTTTTGATGGGAGCAAGGTCGCCTATGTCTCCGGCGGAACCCTTAGTCTGGCTACCGGTCTCGATACGCCGAGGACGGCAGGGTTCAACCTGTTCGTCTACGATATCAGCAACGGCGGCGCTCCGCTAGGGCTGACGAAGAACAACGCCTCCAACATCGTCTTCACGGATGTTCGCCATCCGAGCTGGGCACCCGGCGGCAGCGAAATCGTCTTTGCCGGTCAGGTCGGCGGGGCAGGGCAGCCTTACCACATCTACAAAGTCGACTCGCAGACCGGTGTCATCACCCTGTTGACGACCGGTATCAGCAACGATACCGCTCCGGCCTGGTCGCCGGATACGCGCCTGATCGCCTTCACCACGAACGGCAAAGCCTTCTCGGGCGGCGGTCCGACCACCGCCGGATCGTTGACGGCAAACCCGGCTCAGACCGATATATGGGTCATTACGCCCGTTCCGACGGTTCCGAATCCCAAGCAGGTCACGAACTCTTCTTCGATCCTCGGTGTGCCGATAAGCAGCAATAAGAATCCTGCCTGGAGCACTACCCGCCCTGATCCGCTGGGCATCATTCCCAACGAGCCGGGCGCGCCCACGGTCTCCGAGAATCGGCTGGCTTTCGCCAGCAATCGGGCCGACAGCAACGGCGATGGAATCGCGAACGGCGTCAAGACAACCTTCGACATCTATTTCATGCATACTCGGATCCAGGCGGGCGGCGCTCCAGGCAGTTTCACTGTCTCGACACAGGAATCCGTGGGGAATCCGGCGCTCAAGCTGCGTACCAGCACCCCTGGCACGGCGATCGATCCTAACGATCCTGCCTCTCGTTTCGACCCGAACTTTGTGTCGAACGAGGACAATCCTACGTGGCCGCAGTATAACAGCAGCTATCGGATCGTGTTCCAGAGCGATCGTGGACTGACCCCGGCGGTTGCGGGGACGGAACTCAACATCTGGGCGTCGACCATCCTCGACCTCAATGCGCCCACGCTGCTGAAGTACGATATCCAGAACAATGAGATCGTGCATGTCTCCCGCGACACGGCTCCCGATACCGCCGTGCGTGAAGTCTCGGCAGGCGACAAAGTGCGCTTCCGGACACGCGTGGTGGACTATGAGTCCGGCGTGGAATCTGTTTTCATACAGATCAAATGCCCGGAAAGCAGTCAAAAGAGCCGCGACGGCTTCGAGCACAAGGTCTTCTATACGACCCCCAATCTGGGCTTCCTGGATGCGGGCACCAAGGTCATCGATGCACCCTTCGAAGTGGATTCACAGGCCATCAACCCGTATAGCAATGCTCTGGGCGGCAAGTTCCGGAAACCAGGTGGGAACCCCAGATACAATGTCACCGTCAGGCCCAACTGGCCGAGTTTCAACCAGTATCTGGCCGGAGTGGATGATGTCACTGCTTTCAGCGGCGGCACCAATCCGCCGGACTATGTCCAGGACACGACCGGTCTGGCGACACCCGGCAGTGACTACCAGAACGACGGCAGTTACTGGCTGCGTATGTGGGACGATGGGCCCATCTCCAAAGGCGGACATGAGCCGGAAGGCGAAACCGCCAGCGACGGCGTCTACACCAACACCTGGAACACCCCCGCCGCTCTGCCGAGCGACTGGATCCTGGACGTCATTGTGCGCGACAAGGCCCTGGATCCTTTTGTGCCCGCTGCTTCGACTTTCAAAACGAACTGGAAAATCTACGATAACGTCTGGGGATTTACCACGAAGCCCTTCCAGGGCGTCAACGGCGTCCTCTACGTGAACGACTACGATTCCGGGCAGGGTTTCTTCCACACTCAGTTCGGAGCCGGTACCGCCTTCTTCAACAACAGCTACTCCGGTACGGCTACAGAAAGCTGGATGACAGAGTTCGCTCAGTTCCTGTGGCCGACCTCGGCGCTCACAGGCGGCGTCAAAGCTCCGCTGGTGAACTTCCTGACGACTCTAGGTCAAAACGCCTATGGCGATGTCCTCTCCGTAGATCCGGGAGGGAATAACATCACCGGGCTTTACGACATCTGGCGTGTTCAGTGCCGTGGTCCGGTTCCCGATGTGGTTCTCAACACCTATAAGGGCCATATCGAAGTTCAGCCTGCCGACGTCATCGCCGGGGGCAAAGGTCCGCGCTCGGTCTTCGTAGCGGAACGGTGCATCGTCTGGCACTCGCCCTATTCCGGCGATCTGTTCGTCGGACCCGGTACGATCACCGACACCGACACCCAGGTGCGGCTGACGAACTTCGTCAAAACCGGTGGGCGTATGTTCCTGAACGGCGAGGATGTGGCCTTCGGCGTCTCTCTGGGACAGCCCGGCACGACCAATGCGTTTCTGAACGGGGTCTTCAAGTCCACTTACGTAGGTGACAGCGTCGGGAATTTCCCGCCCATTATTGGGGGCAGCACCATGAACCCCGTTGGCGGACGCGGCACGCATCCGATCATCACGGAGACGTGGTACGACACGTTCCATAACTACCCGGGACCTACGAATCCGAACGAACCGCCGTCTACCAAGCCCCTCTATAAAGGGGATGAGTACATGCTCCCGAAGGACTACTGTGCGCTGAATCAGGTCTCTGTGGACGCGATAGCGTTCACCGCGCCCAGCACACCTGATGTGTCGGACTTCGATGCGACTTGGCAGATCGGCGGCTCGTTTGCCATCGTCTGGGTTACCGACAATACGGCAGCGCCTATCGTCTCCAAGGTAGTCTATATTCCGGTCGGGTTGGAAGGGATCAACCCTGAGTACTTCGTCCCGCCCGGTGCAGGACCCGGCCCGATCATCCTGCAGAACCGGCGTGCGGAGATCATGCACAACATCGGAGACTACCTGCGGACCGGACGTATCTACGGGAGTATCCGTTCGATCAACGGTTCGACCGGCGCTACGCAGCCGCTCAAGGGTGTCTTCGTCCGAGCCGTCTCCAACCATACGGGTAAAACGGCTTCGACAGCGGTGACTCAATCCGATGGGACCTTTACGCTCCCCGGCCTCGATGCGACCGGCACGTATACGATCGATGCCGCCAAAGCCCGTTTCTTGACCCAGCATGGGGTCGCCGGGGTCTTTCATGGCGGGTATTCGGTGCGGGCCGACCTCTTCCTGACCGAGGCTCAACCCGGCTCCATTGCCGGGACCATCACGGTGCAATCGACGAAGGCTCCCGTAGCGGGCGTCATCGTTATCGCGAAAAACATCGCGACTGGGGAAGTCTTCACGGCCAAATCCCAGACCGATGGCACCTATATCATAAAGAACGTTCCAAGCGACACCACTACCGGCTATATGGTGAGCACGCCGCTCGCGCCTACCGGCAACGTGGACACACTGGGCTACGGCGGAAGCGTTCCGTCGAGCTACGGTGGCCCGGAGGCGGGAGCTAAGCCGGCGGTTCTCGTCGCGCCCAGTCAGAACGTCACCGGAATAGTAGACTTCGCCCTCACCCTGGCTCCCGGATCCATTAGTGGAACCGTGCGCCGGAGCGACAAACCGGCCAGCGACCCGTCCTCGCTGCTGGCGGGAGCGACGGTCACTGCGGTCGTAGGAAACAAAGTCTATACTGCTGTGACCGGGGCCAACGGAACCTACTCGATGCCCATCGTCGATGTCGGTGTCTATCAGGTGACGGCGACGGCGCCTGGTTTCGCACTGGCAGGACCTAAGACCGCTACGGTCAACAGCAAGACGAACACGGTCGTAGACTTCGTCAACGACGCGCTGGGTAACTTCGCGCTGGTTCCGATTCCGCCGGGCAGCCTCTCCGGTCTGGTGCAGACGTCCAAGGGCATTCCGGTTCCCGGAGCCACCGTCGCGGTGGTAGACGCGAACGGAACCGTGCTCGGACAGGTGACGACCGGAGCAACGCAGACCAAGGGGAGCTACGTGTTCAACTACGTGGTGACCAATGTTCCTGCCGGCGGCAACGTCATCGTCGGGACACGCAAAGATGGCTACCTGCCGGATCCGTCCCCGACGCAGACCGTGCTCATCAATACGGGAGCGGAGACGACCGGCGTCAACTTCACCATCGACCCGTTGAACACGTTCGACAGTGGAGTCAACCCGATAGACGGTTCGCCGCGACTCTCTCTGGTATCGGCGCCCTACGAGTACGCCGGCATTGCCAACAGCAATGTCGCCACTCTCTTCGGAGTGCCGGCCTCGGACGTCAGCAGCGGGGCGTTCTCCTTCATCACCTGGCTGAATGAGACCGCAAGCTACGTGTTCTTCCCGACTCCGCCGGCGGACACGTTCCATCTGGGCCGCGGCTACTTCCTCGCTGATTCCAACGGCAATACCTCGTTGGCGCTGACGATCAAGGGAGTGGAAGCGAAAGACACGGTCGCACCCGATCCGACGCATGCGGGTTACAACACGCAGGACGGCTCGTTCCGTATCGCCCTCAAACCGGGCTGGAACCTGATCGGCGAACCGTTCCCGTACCCCGTCAACTTCCTGAACCTCAAGGTAGTGGGCGCCGACGGACAGCTCCTCGATGTCCTGACCGCGCAGAGCGGCTCGAACCCGTCCCTCGGGGCGGCGCTCTGGACATATTCGAGCGGGACCTATCAGGTCGCCTATACGCTCGATCCCTACCGGGGCTACTGGATCCGGGCCTTCGACAACCGCCAGGTCGGGCAACGCACCTCGGGGGCGATCATCACCCTGATCATCAGCCCGAATGCGCGCCAGGATCGTGCGGCACACGACACCCGTGGAGTGCTCACCGCTGGCAATCGCCAGACCGACGGCTGGATGCTCAACATGGTGGCAGAGGTCGGCAGCCGCAAGTCTGCCCCGGCAACCGTCGGACAGACCCGCGCCGCCCTCGACACCTACGATCGCTACAAGCTGGAGGCTCCCCCTGCCGTCTCGAAGAAAGACGTCACTCTGGCCTTCGATCATCCTGAATGGGCCGACAAAGCGGGACACTACAGTGTCGATGTCCGCTCGGCGGTTTCGTTGACACAGAAATGGGACTTCACCGTCACCTCCACTGTGCCCAACGAACCGGTGACCCTGAACTGGCCTAATCTGGCCCAGGTAGGCCGTCGCAAAGACCTTATCCTTACGGATGTGGACTCCAAGACGACCCTGGATCTGCGTGGGCGCAGCAACTACACCATGGCTGCCGGAGCCACCGGCGTTGTACGGCACTTCCACCTGGAGACCCGTGCGGCGCAACGGCAAAAGCTGAGCCTGTCCTCTCTGTCCGCGCAGTACCATCCGGGCCGCGCTGCAGGAACGACCGGTTCGGTCAGCATCTCCTACAATACGACCGCCGATGCCACCATCCAGGTCGGCATCATGAAGGGCGGACAGTTGATCCGGACCGTCGGCGCAGGAACGCGCGCCGCCGCCGGAACCTCGGAAGTGGTGTGGGATATGAAGGACAATCGTGGGCAGGCGGTGCCGAGTGACCTCTACACCATCGAAGTCCGCGCTCAGGACAGCGAAGGTCATACGGTCCGCCAGATCGTTCCGCTCACCGTAGGACGGTAATGGGACGCTGACAAGTGACAGTTCGGCGGGGTTTGGCGACAAACCCTGCCGTTCTCTCCCTGAACTCCTGAAAAGGAAGCAGGGATATGAGTTCACAAGAGAGAATCTTACCGGCAATCCTGTGAAGCGGGACATACGTATGCAGGCAAGAGCCTGCACGAGGAAGGGAGCAGACGAAAAGATTGAAAACTATTCGTAGGAGTCCGATAGCCCGCGCCACCGCCTGGCTTGTGACCCTGGCGATGGTCGCGCCGTGCCTGATGGCAGGTCGCGCAGCCAGAGCGCAGACGCAACAGCCACTCCGGGTAATTATCGCCGATATCGTTAACAAATCGCCCGGCAACCCGAACCTGGGCATTACCGCGACGGCCGCCATCTACAACGAGATGGTCAACGCCGGACAGGGGCGTTTTAGCGTTTTTCAGAACTCTGAGGTTCTCAAAGAGGCCGTGTCGCTCGGGATCAAAGTTCCCAGCAATCCGAACCAGCCTGCCAACTTCAGCCCCAGCGATTTAGTTCGGATCGCCACTAACCTGACGGCAGACGTAATTGTCGAAGGTCAGGTAGCCGCCGGCGCCAGCCGTGGCAAAAGCGTTCGCGTGTCTTTGGCCACCAACCTGCGTGAAGTCGCCTCCAAGGAGTATATCAACGGCGGCTATGTGCAGACGACGACGGCCCCTCGTCCTGGCGAACCCAGCGATCCCGAGGAGTTGATCAATAAGGGCGTCAGCGACGCCGCGCAGGATGTCGTTCGTCAGATACTGGGACGACAGATTGCCACTGCGACCGTTATCGGCATCGAAACCAACATGGTCATCCTTAACAAGGGTGTTCGTGACGGCGTCAAGATCGGCGACGACGTGGTTATTCTGCGTGAAGGCGTCAACGGCAAGAAGCTTGAGGTCGGCAGAGTTCGAGTGGCGCGTGTCTATCCCACCGACTCCGAGGCCGAAATCATCAACAATGTCGGCGGAATTCGACCCGAAGACGGAGCCCGCGTGCTCTATCAGCCCCCCGTCGAGATCGTGTCTCCAACTCTCCAAAAGCCTACGGGCAAAGGCGCGCAGTTCAATCTGACGGCCGTGAGCAGCACCATCGCGGCCATCGGCCTGGGTGTGCTGGTTGCGCAGGCGTCCCGCGGCGGGCAGGCCTCGACCACGTCCGTCACAGCAGAGGCTGGCGTTCTCAACAACGCGCCGATCGTGCGTGTTCGCTGGAACGACAACATCTTCGGCCAGGGCAATGTGCAGCAGTACAAGATCTACCGGGAGCCCGACTTCCCCTTCGGCCAGTCTGCGGGCGGGGGCGGCAACGGCACTACGACGAATGGCGGCTCTGTTCCTATCGGCGTTCAGTCTTCCACCGTACATGAGTTCCTGGATCATGGCTCTCCCTTCTTCCCCTACGCCAGTGGCCTCGCACCACTGATCGGAGCCGGTAACGGCAACCCCGTGGGCGGCGGCAATGGTAACAATGGCACCACTGGCGGTTGTGGTACTCTGACAATCGTCGGCACCCTGGACACCGGTTTTAGACCCGGCTCCAGCTACCACTACCTCGTGACGGCGATCATTCTGCGCCAGTCTCCGAGTACCGGCGGCACTAACGGCGGCAATGGCGGCGGCGGCAACGGCGGCGGTGGCGGCGGCAACGGCGGCGGTGGCGGCGGCAATGGCGGTGGCGGTGGCGGCAATGGCGGTGGCGGTGGCGGCCAGGGTGGCGGCAGCGGCGGGTTCGAGTGTATCGAAACCGATCCTTCGCGCTCCGGCCAGTCCACGCCGATCAATCCTGTGCTGCTGACTTCCCCTGCGAACACCACGGCCTCGGTCAATGTGCGCCAGTTCGCACCGCAGTTCACGAGCCGTAACGGAGCCGACGTGTTCCAGGTCGAAGTCTCGACCGACCGCACGTTTTCCAATCCGAGCCTGATCTTCCGGTATCCGCTGATCTCCTCCTCGCCCAACGCGGACGGCGTGGCCCAGACGACTCCGAACCCACTCGATCTGACTCAGTCACCCGAACTGCTGCGCGATCCGACGTTCGGTGCTTTCGTCAAGTCCAGCACCTGTTCAGGTTCGACCACAGGCACAACTACGCCGCCGGTACTCTACTACCGTGTCGGTGCTCGTCATGATGGCGATACACCAGGGCCGATCAATGCGATCACGCAGAACGCGTCGGATGGAGATACGACCTTCCGCTTTGTCTATAGCCAGGTCTTCTCCTTCACTCCTGCCCCCTTGCCGCCTTGTCCCCCCGGACCAAGTCGGGCGGCAAATCTGCTGAACAAGATCTACGCCGGCCACAGCCGTGCGGAGTTCCCTGTTCTTGGCGTCGGCTCTACACAGCGCGGCGCGGCGACCCTGCATACGACCGTTCTGACGCCTCAGCAGATCCTGCTGGGCGCCCGGCGCAAACGCAACTAGTCGCTACTCACCTGGAGCGTCGGGCGTCGAACTTCCCTTCGACGCCTGGCACTCATTTTCTGCTTCCGGTCTCGCTCCCTCCGCGCAGACAATCCATGCGTGGCGGCAACCTTCCAACCGCCCCGGAATGAAGGAGTTGTTAAGATGATACATAAGCCCAGGCTCCGGCATCTCGGCCGGACAATGGCGTTCGCGGCTCTCTTCTCAACAGGAGCCGCCACTGGTGTGTTCGGACAGGCCGCGAAAAACCCCGCGACCGTTCCCGGTGAAATAATTCTTTATATGCAACCTGGCACTGGCAAGGATGTTGTAACGGCTCTTGCTGCCAAAGTGACTTCGGCCTCCGTGACTCCACTTTTACTCAAAGACTGCTATGTCATTGAGCTACCGGTCAAGCGAGCTACACTTCAAGACACAGCCGACGCAGTGTCTACACTGAAAATGGACCCAAATGTGCGTTGGGTCAACGCTAGTGTGCTTTATAAGACAATGCAAGCACCGGTAGCAGCGCCGACTAAGCTGATCCCTAACGATCCGCGGTTTCCGGA
Organism: Chthonomonadales bacterium; assembly: GCA_038217285.1. Lineage (GTDB taxonomy): Bacteria > Armatimonadota > Chthonomonadetes > Chthonomonadales > Chthonomonadaceae > JANXLO01. The sequence goes on along the minus strand of JBBQPO010000071.1, from coordinate 5,181 downwards.
ACAGTGGGCACTTAATCAGATTCGCATGCCTCAAGCGTGGCTACTTCAGAAAGGAGCGGTCGACGTAAATCTCGGCTGGATCGACAGCGGTTTCGATCCGAAGCACGAAGATGCCTTAGGGCAGTTCCTTTCGGGTAGTTACGACTTCGGCAACAACACTACTGATATCACCGCGACAGGTGATGATCACGGAGTGTCAACAAGCGGAGTGGCCTTCGCCCTTACAGATAATGCAAAGGGTATCGCTGGCGTCGACTGGACGAACACTAAGTGTCTGGCTCTCAAGGTTGGGGCTGCTGGCTTGCCAGGCTTCCTGTCTGGACCAGGCATACTTAATTCTTATGCATATCTTCTGGCCAATAAGGATCGTTTTCACATCGTCGCTGTGAATATGAGTTACGGGCGTCCATTCGGCAATCCAAATGATGTCAATGCTCCGGACTACGTAGCGACTAAGGCGCTCACGGACGCGGGAGTATTGATGGTGGCATCCGCAGGAAACTTTGGGGATCAAGGCAACCCCACGAGCACTCCTGCTTTCTATGCCCACATCATTTCCGTTGCCGCAACCGACATCAATGGTAAGACAACCAGTTACTCGGAATTTGGTAAGGTGGATATCGCTGCGCCCGGCGGGGATGCTGGTTTCACGGGCGTCGACGCAAACGGGGTTCTGCTCCTTAAACAGAACAGCCAATACGCCTTCGAAGACGGTACTTCCTTTGCGGCACCCCACGTTACCGCTGTCTTAGGGTTGCTGATGTCAGTCCCTGGAGTCACGCCCGATCAAGCAAAGCAGGCCATGTTCGACACCGCCAACCGCAAAGCACTGGCCCTAACGAGTTTGCCGGACCCACACTATGGCTATGGCGTGCTAGATGCCTACGCTGCTCTGTTGCGCGTATCGGTTAGCATCATTACCGAGGATCCCCTCGGAATCAACGCGACCGGCGTCTCTACTGATCCTACGGGCTTCCCGCCCCCGCCTGTAGAAACACTGAAACCCAACATCCGATTCAAGGTTTCGGGCGTTCCGGTGGATCAACTCAATGTGACTATCGACCCAGGTACCCCTCAGCAAATCGTGCTAACCTCGGCATTCCTTCGGAATCAGATCGAGTCCGGTAATACGACTGGGTTAGTCCCACATTACGTAATCTCCTTCCGCTATGCGTTCCCTTCTACTGCACAGGGTAACCACAAAATCGTTATATCGGGAGCCAACGTCAATCTCGGTATCACCGCAACTGATACGCGCACCTTCTCCATTCAGTCGCACATTTTCCCTCCGGGGACTTCGCTCGTCTCCATTCCCTATGCCGAGAGTGCGATCGACTCTCCTACCGGTAAAACGCGCGAAGCTGGGGATCTGCTGGACAAGAAGGTTATCCTGGCTCGTTTTCTGTACAAAAGGGATGCAAACAGCGGCACCTTGCCGCCACTCGATTACATCTATTTTAATGGTACCGACACTGTGGAAAATGCAGCCTCCCTTTACCCGACCGAATATAAGCCGGTGCCGAACAACGCAAATATTTCGGGGGATACTTCCCCGCTTGGGGTTGGTTACTTCCTCCTGACAAAGACCCCCATTTCGGTCGTCACGTATGGACAGTCGTTCGATACCACTTCCTTCCGAATTCCGCTGCACGAAGGCTGGAATATGGTAGGGAACCCGTACAAATTCGCGGTACCGTTTGATGGACTCGAGTTCGAGGACCTGTCCGGAAACCGCCTTACGGCGGAAGCGGCGGCGGACAAGAACTTGATCCTGCCCTTCATCTACCGCTACGTCGGTGGGCAGTATCAGTTCGAACACCTGCCAGCGGGTAACCTCCAGCCCTGGGAAGGTCAGTGGATCTTCGTTGTCAAACGGGAGGGTCCATCCAGTACGAATCCGATTCTGACCATGATCACCACGCCGGTCGCGGTTTCCGGTTTCGGGGGGCGCGCGGCCAGAATGACCAGGGCTGGTACGAAGACCACCCCGGCCTCGCTGAACACGCCGCCGCGAATTCACGGTGGAGGCGGTTGGACCGTGCAGCTCGAGGCGAGCGGCAATGACCTCCACGACGGGTATAACTTCATCGGGGTCACGCGCTCTGCCGTTGACAGTGCCCGTTCGCTCGCGCCGAAGCCTCCGCATCCCTCTCCCTATATTACGCTAGGGATGACGCGTAAGGACGGTAAAGGGGCGGTCTACGCGCAGGACCTGCAGGTGGCAGGCGGCGTAAAGACATGGGATGTGGTTGTCATGACCGATCAGCCCAATACCGATATCACCCTTCGCTGGCCCAATATCAGTACGCTGCCAAAGTCCTATCGACTGACTATGCTGGACAAAGCGACCGGCCAGGAGATCGACCTTCGCCATCAAGCCGCCTACCAGTTCAACTCGGGACATCAGGCGGTCACGAGGGAGTTTACGTTGACCGCCCATCCGACCAATGCAGGCGGGCGCGCCGTGCTGACGAACATAGTCGTCAACCCGCCGCGTGTGGCGGGATCGCGCGGGGCAGGGGCTTACGAAATCGGGTATACTGTCTCTCAGGACGCCCGAGTGGAAGTAGCCATTATCGGTTACAATGGGCAGACGCTCGCGCAGATCGGCTCGACGCGCGCTGTCAGCAGCGGTGACAACCGTCAGGTCTGGAATGGGAAGGACACCCGAGGGGCAAACGTGCCCGCCGGAACCTACCTCCTCCAACTGAGGGCTATTACCCCGGATGGCACGGTCAGCCGGGAGATTCGTCCGCTGACGATCACCAGATAGAAGGCCGGGGAGTACGGGCACGCCCTTACAGGCGCTCCGTACTCCCCTGAGATACCAACTGAGCGGCGTGCGAGCGGCTTGCTAATGGGAGAGCAGTTCAAAGCCGGATCCCTCAGTTCCCCAATGTTTGTAGGGCGACACATCGCGGTCCCCCCAGCTTCCGAACCCCGTATTCTCTGGAATGCGACGGATGCGAGGACGGGTGCAGTTCGTCTTCGAGCCAGATTGCTGGCTCCCAGACTCCGGTATGGTGGCTCCCCCGGCCATACCCACAACGAACCAAGTTCACAGGGAGGACTTCCTCATGGGGTGGAATTCTAAGATTATGCGCAGCGTGAAAGCGCTGGCTAGCCTCTTTTTCTTAAGTGGCGCGCTGCTGTTGACAGGCGGAGGCGCCGAGGCGCAGTTGCCGGGCAACGACTGTATTAAGACTCCGGACGACTGTTACAACGGACTATGCAATGCTTATCTGTGTATCTTTGTCGGCTTGGGGAAGAACGTCGCGGGCTCTATCGGGCTGATCTCGACGCCGAACAGCCCCTCGGACCCAGGCGGAGCCGGTTTCGGTAACCTGTTGCTCTGGCCTGCACCACTGGTTCCTACAGATCCTCCGGGTCTGCTGCAGGTATTCTACGGATCCTGGCTCTTCGTGCGCGTCGATGGCGGCGGCGGCATACTTCCCGGCCTCACCGGAGGCACCGGCGGGGGCGGGGGCGGGGGTGTTGGCGGCGGTGGCGGCGGAAGCGGTGGCAACGGCGGTGGTGGTACTACCGGAACCACAGGCGGCGACTATATTTTCGGCGACCAGCGTACCGGCGTCTGGCTCCAGTTACCGACCGTCGTCGGCAATCATATCGAAGCCAGTTGGCAGACAATCGCGCACAAACTCGACGCCGCAGGCGGCGGCTTCAGTGCCACCTACGATCCTCAGGTAGAGATCGATATGGTCGCTACCTTCGTGCATGACACCGTGCGATTCCAGTTCGATATCGTCAACAACAGCGCTGGTCAGACGCATACGGTAGGTCTTGCCTTTGTGCAGGATATCAACGTACAGCCGACCATCACCTTTGGCGCGGAGATCGATGGTCCGCTTCGCCTGCCGGGTCAGCCCTATCTTCACCATGAGACCCTGCTTTCCGGCGCACAGGTTCCGGATCGGTGGGAGACGTCGGTTCAGATCAGCCCGGCAACCAATACGACGCCGGCGCTTCTTCACACCGTACGCGGTACGCTGAAGCCCCTATCCGGATCGCAGAACGAACCGACCGTACCGTCGCGATTCGCTTACGGACGCACGGAGTTCCTCGACGCGTTTAATCAGGTAAACGGCGCTAAGGTGCGCAACTTCGACCAGGTCTGGAACTTCAGACCCAATCCGAATGTGATCCTGGACAAGAATGTGTCCTCGAAATCTACGGATGGCAGCGTCGTGGTCTTCTGGGACGAGCAGTCCGTAGCACCGGGACAGGATCTGAAGCGAATTACCTATGTCGGTAACGCCGATACGGAGAACAATTTCGGAGCGCCACTGGCGTTGAGCGTCAGCGGCCCGGCGGCCCTGAGCTTCCATACAGATCGTACCAATCCCGCCGCACCGATGGTCACTGCGACTCCCAGCCCGTTCCAGATTTCGGCCTACGTGCAGAACCTGACCGATCTGACCCAGTCCGGTGGACTATCCATCGGGCCGGTCAACCTGTTCCTCGATCTGCCCAAGGGACTGATTCTGGCGCCGGGAGAATCCGCGACAAAGACCATCAATAACGTCGATGCCGGCACCGAAGGCACGGTGAGTTGGACCGTCCAGGTGGACAGCACCTCCAGGATAAATGGGCCACTAAAGTATACGGTGACCGCGTCGCCCAACCTTGGTAACGGTAAGAGTGTCCAGAAAACCATCGAGGTTCCGGCCCCTGCCGCCCTCACACTGCTAAGTAATGGGACGACACAGGGCCTGTTCAAAATGGCATCCTTCCCGCTGCTTACCGGCAGCGCCACGCCATCCGAAATTCTCGGTCTGCCGACCAACCCGCCGGTGATCGATATCCTGCGCTATAATCCGGTGACAGCCCAATACGAGCCGCAGAACACGTTCCAGATCGGGCAAGCCTACTGGGTACGCAGTCAGTTGCCCACCACAGCGTCCTTCGTCATCGATGCGGCGAAGTATCCGCCGCTGGCCAATCAGGTGCAGCCGAACGCGACGACCTTGAAGTTGAACTACCCGCAGGGCTGGAACCAGATCGCGGATCCTTATGTCTATGGGTTCAAGTTCTCGGAACTTCAGGTGTTCGACACCGATTCACTGCAACTGACCGATATTGTCAGCGCTTCCGACAGCCTGCATCAGTGGGTGCTGCCTGCGATCTATCGTTACGATACCAGCGATCCGAGTCCCTCGAACT
>JBBQPO010000070.1:0-22420 GCA_038217285.1 Chthonomonadales bacterium | reverse complement strand
GAAGCCACCGGTCATTGACGGTGATCTCAACGACGTGGCATGGAAGTCCGCCGCCCGGGCCATGACGTTTTACGATACCCAGTCCGGAAAACCTGTAGCCGATCAGACCGTCGCCTACCTGACGTCCGATAAGAAGTACTTGTATGTGGGATTTGTCTGTACAGACAGTCAGCCGAACGGCATTGTGGCCCGGGAAACGATCCGCGACGCCCAATTGGACCATGACGATTCCGTGGCGATCTTTCTCGACACCTTTCTCTCTTTCAAGCACGAAGACCGCAGCGTTTTCATGGTCAATCCGCTGGGCACACGCAATGCGCAGTTGGGCGGCGGGCGGGCGGGGAAACTGGAGTGGCAGGGGGACTGGGATGCCGCGACTCGCCGAACTCCGACCGGATGGACGGCGGAGATGCGGATTCCCTGGGGAATTCTGTCGTATCCGCGCGCCGCTCGGCTGACGATCGGCCTCAACTTTCGGCGAGTGCAGCCACGAACCCGGATCGAATCGCAGTGGAGCAATCTCGGACCGCAGGGCTTTCAAGAGCGAGAAGGCCGCTGGCTCAACGTCGAGGCGCCTTCACAGGGTTGGAAACCCAGGCTCTCCTTCTTGCCCTATCTCCTGCCGACGGGGCAGGTCGGCTCCGGTTCGAGCAGCCTCCGCGCAGGCCTGGATGCCCGGTACCAGCCCACTCCGGAGATCACGGCGGTCGGGACGCTCAACCCGGATTTTGCGAGCGTCGAGGGCGCCATCGAGAGCATCGCCTTTTCGCGCAGCGAACGCTTTGTGCCCGACAAACGACCCTTCTTTCTGGAAGGCCGCGACTACCTCAACTCGGGAGCGGACTATCAGCTAGGCAACCTGTTCTACTCTCGCCGTATCGAGTTCGTAGACGTCGGGCTGAAGACCTATGGCAAGATCACACCACAGACGACCCTGGGAGTGCTGGGAACCTTCGCGCCGGGTCGGGAGAACAATCTGGTCGCTCAACTGCGCCGCGACTTCGGTCCCACGACCGGTGCGAGTGTTTCGCTGCTGCAGCGAGTCAAGGCCGGAGAGGATAACACGGTTGCAGTCTTTTCGCCGCATTCGCGCTGGGGCAAGTGGTCCGTGGACGGACAGGTCGCAAAGTCGCTCGGCCCTCAGGCAAGCGGGCTGGCGTGGACAGGCGCCGGCAACCTGGAAGATAAAAACCTGTTCGCCACGATGCGGTACCGCGATGTCGGCGAAACGTTTGTCGACCGTCTCGGCCTGATCGACTTCAACGACTATCGAGGCTGGTCCGGCTTCCTGGACTGGGGCGCCGAATGGCGACATGGCAGCCTCCGCAACTTCGAGTTCAGCTTCTTCCCCACATTCGACTGGCACCAGGACGGCAGACCCTTTCGACGTCGGGCCGGGATCGGACTGAATATTGAGACCCGCAGCGACTACAAGATTGGGATCAGCGTAGAGGGCGGAAAGTTCGATAACGACAGCGATCTCACGTATGGCTTCAACCTTGGGGGTGGTGTTTCTAACCGCTTTCACCAATGGGGACTGAGTTTTACGACCGGCACGCAGGCCAATCGGCCCTACACGGCTTTCGGTCCCTCGCTCAGCCTGCGCGTTCTCAAAAAGCTCGATATCTCCCTCGGCTCGTTCGTGCAGAACTACAATGGGATAAGTCAGCAGCATATTCTGACGTTCAACTATGAGCTAAGCCCCTTCCGTTCCTGGGGCGGGCGGCTCGTCATTCAGGACGCAGACATGAACGTCTATCTCTCCTATCGCAATGCAGGACGCGGCGGCCTGGACACCTATTTCATCGTCGGGGATCCCAACGCCCGCCGCTTCGCGCAGCGTGTCATGATGAAGTGGGTCTTCGCGCTCTAGCGCCTGATCGCTCGACGCTGTCTACCAGGAGACTTCGTCGGTGTAGGGGATCCAGATGTTCTTGACCTGGGTCGCCTGGCGCAGATATTCGATGCCCTGCCCGGCGGCAAGGTCGTGCCAATCACAACTCTCTTCATTGCGTACCCAGGTGCGTTTCATATTGCCTGCCGAGGCGTGTTCCGCCTTAGCCCCGCCTACGGGAGTACCGACATACCAGAGGGCGGCGATATCGTCGTGGAGGGCCAGCACTTCGGCGAGGGAGTCGCGCTTGCCGGTGACGATGTTGACCACGCCGCCGGGCACGTCCGAGGTTTCCAAAACCTGATAGAGATCCGTGGCGGCCAGGGGATGGCGTTCGGAGGGGATGACGACGGTGGCGTTGCCCATCGCGATGGCGGGCAGGACGAGCGACAGGAGGCCGAGCAACGGGCTCTCATTCGGGCAGGCGATCCCGATGACGCCGAGCGGCTCATTCATCGCCAGCGTGACGTTCCGGCCAGCGGTCGAATGCACGGCCCCGTCGTACTTGTCCGCCCAGGCCGCATAGAAGTAGCAGCGCTCCAGGCTGAGATCGACCTCCTGCCTCGCAGCCTCGCTGCTCTGCCCGGTCATCCGCGCGATAAGGTCGGCGAACTCCGCGCTTCGGTAGGCAAGATTCTCTGCCAGGTAGTAGAGGATCTGGGCGCGATTGTGCCCGGAACTCTTCGCCCAGGCCCCAGCCCCACGGGCAGCTTCCACGGCGTTACGAATGTCCTTACGGCTCCCCTCGCCCACTGTGCCGAGGATGTTGCCCTGCCTGTCGTGCACGGAGAGGCTGTAGCCGGAGTCCGGTCGCGTCTGTTTGCCGCCGATATAGAGTTTCGGAGTGCGGTCGATGGGCGGGAGGCCAGGTCCGGCAGGCAGAACTGCGTCGGCAAAGTTTTTCGACTCCCCGACAGGCAGCGAGGCTGTGCGGGGGAGTTCACTGCGTTTCACATACTCCCAGAGTCCCTCGCGTCCGCCTTCGCGCCCGAAGCCGCTCTCGCGGTAGCCGCCGAATCCCGAGGCTGCGTCGAAGAGATTGGTGCTGTTGACCCAGACCGTCCCGGCTTTCAGTTTGGGGGCGATGTCGAGGGCGAGGCCGATGTTTTCGGTCCAGACGCTGGCAGCAAGGCCGTAGCGGGTATTGTTGGCAAGTTCGACAGCCTCTGCAGGTGTGCGAAACGTCAGGCTCACCAGCACCGGGCCGAAGATCTCCTCCTGGGCAAGCACCGAAGAGGGCGCGACGTCTGTGAAGAGTGTTGGAGGAAAGAAACAGCCCGTGGTCGGACAGGCGTTGGCAGGCTGCCACAGCGTTGCGCCCTCGGCCTGCCCCTGCTGCACCAGCGCGGTGATGCGTTCCAGTTGGACCGGAGCGATAATAGCGCCGATGTCGGTGGTCTTGTCCAGCGGAGACCCGATACGCAGGTTCTCCATCCGCGCGCGAACCTTAAGGTGCAGACGGTCGGCGATATTCTCCTGCACCAGCAGTCGCGATCCTGCGCAGCAGACCTGGCCTTGATTGAACCAGATCGCGTCGACCAGTCCTTCGACGGCGGCGTCCAGGTCGGCATCGTCGAAGATCAGAAAGGGAGATTTGCCGCCGAGTTCGAGGGAGAGGCGCTTGCCGCTTCCCGCCGTAGCCTGGCGGATCAGACGCCCCACCTCGGTCGAACCCGTGAACGCGATCTTGTCGATGCCGGGATGCTTCGTGAGGAGCTCACCGGCCTTGCCGTCGCCGGTCAGAATGTTGACAACTCCCGGCGGCAGACCGATCTCCATACAGATCTCTGCGAAGAGGAGAGCTGTCAGCGGCGTATATTCGGCGGGTTTGAGAACGACGGTGTTGCCCATCGCCAGTGCGGGCGCGATCTTCCACGCGAGCATCAGCAGTGGGAAGTTCCACGGGATAATCTGCCCCACCACGCCGACCGGCCGGTAATCCGGCAGTTCCGAGGGCATCAACTGCGCCCAGCCGGCATGATGATAGAAGTGCCGAACGACCAGCGGAATATCGATGTCACGCGTTTCGCGGATCGGCTTGCCATTGTCAAGGGTTTCGAGCACGGCGAACAGGCGGGCATGTTTCTGCACCTGTCGCGCCAGGGCATAGAGATAACGGGCGCGACCGTGCGCCCCCAGTTCCCACCACGAGGACTGGGCCGTCCGCGCAGCGGTCACTGCCGCCTCGACATCCTCCTCGCCCGCCTGCGCGACCACCGCCAGCGCGTTGCCCGTAGCCGGATCGAACGTCTCGAACGTCTCGAACGTCTCTCCCGCCGCGCCGGCGCACCAGGCTCCGCCTATGAACAGACGGAAGGCTCCCTCGTGCCGCGTGATCCATTCCTGAGCTGGGGCGGCGCTCTCCGGCGCCGGGCCATACTCCATCGTCTCGTATATCTCTGCCACCGTCGCCATTTTCCATCGCTTTCTGGCTGTCACACCGTTTTGTCAGGTCGTTCCATCGTACATTATGGGCATTATACCTGACAGAAGTATCGACCCTTCTCGGCCAGAGAGGACAAATGCAATTCGCTTGTTGGATGTCTGCTTTTGGCCCGCCCCTCAAGGAGCGGTCTGTCTTTTGTAAGGACCGTGAACGGCCCTGGGTAACAGGTGAGCACCATCAGGCTAAAGGGCGTTGTTTACTCCGGGCAAGAACCCTCGTTGGATCGAAAGCAGCCCGCTTTAGCGGGGTTTGCGCATCAGGCCGCTCCTTTAGGGGCGGACCAACTCGCAAAGTGATTTCCCTACCTGGACAGAATGTTGCCTGCTTTCCATGGGTTTGTGCAAATGAATCGCTGCCGGGGCGCATTTCCTGCAACTTTGACTTGACCGTACTGTCAAAATTGACATATAATGAGAAAGTGCGAAGGGCCGATTCGGTTCGCCCCCGGTCCACCTTCAACCTGCCATACACTCTACTCTCTCTCACCAGTCACCGGAGGAACCGCTCATGCCGTGTTCCCTGCCTCGTCTCTCGGTCACAGTTTCGCTGGCGACTGGCAGCCTGCTCTTATTCGCTCTACAGATCGTTCCGGTGTGCGCTCAGAAGAGGCGGCGTCCGGACGTTACGTCACGTCGGCCCGTCGCTGCTGCGTCGCATAGCGCTCTCGCGACGTTGTCGATTGAGCCGAGTGCATTGCAGATGGTCGGTCCCCGTTCGCTGGCCCATTTCCTGGTCATGGCGCACTACGCCAACGGATCGGTGGCCGACGTTACGGAGAGCGCGGTCCCTACCCTCTCAACGCAGACGGTAAGGCTCGCAGGCCCCGCCACCCTGCGCCCGGTCAAAGACGGTGTTGCGACCCTGCAGGTACGCTTCGGAGACAAAACGGCGGCGGCGAAAGTGACCGTGCAGGACAGTTCCAAGCCCTCTTCGGTTAGCTTCAACAACGACGTCATTCCGATTTTCACGCGTTATGGGTGCAATCAGGGATCCTGTCATGGAGCGCAGTATGGAAAGGGCGGTTACAAGCTCTCGCTCGCAGGATTCGACACCGATCTCGACTATGTGAACACCGTACGGCAGACGAAGGGGCGACGAATCTCCCTGGCCGAACCGGAGCGGAGCCTGCTGCTACTGAAACCCGCCCTGTTGGTTCCGCATGGAGGAGGCCGACGACTGGAACGCGGATCCGCCGACTATAAGGTGATGGCGCAGTGGCTGCAAGACGGATCGCCCGGGCCCACCTCAAAAGAGCCGCAGGTCGCCAAAATCGACGTCTTCCCTGCAGAGCGCATTCTCCCTACCGCCGGCCAGAAACAGCGTCTGGTGGTCCGGGCGACTTACTCCGACGGCACGACCCGCGATGTCACGGATCAGACCCGACTCACCACCCTCAACGATGCCATCGCCTCCTGTACGCCGGAGGGACTGGTCACGTCGATCGGAAAGGGACAGACCGCGATCATGGTGCGGTACGGAGGACAGGCGACGGTCTCGACCATGATCGTGCCGTTCACGCCCATCAAAATAGGCAACGCGATCTCTCTCACGGGATTGACCGGAACCGCCCGTATCGATGCGCTGGTCGCGAAGAAGCAGCACGCGGTCGGCCTCCTTTCGTCGCCGCTGTGTGACGACCGAACCTTCATCCGCCGTGTCAGCTTTGACCTCACCGGCACCCCCCCGCCTCCGGAGCGCATCACGACTTTTCTCGCCAGTAACTCTTCAGACAAGCGCGAAAAGCTGGTCGATGAGTTGCTCGCCAGCCCGGAGTATGCCGACTTCTGGTCGCTGAAATGGGGTGATCTGTTGCGCAGCAACCGCGCGAACCTGGGCGACAAAGGGATGTGGAGCTTCACGAACTGGATTCACACGCAGTTTGTGCAGAATCGCCCCGTCGATCAGTTCGTACACGACCTTATCGTAGCGCAGGGCAGCACCTTTACCACCGGACCAAGCAACTACTACCGGGTCGCCAACAATCCCCAGGATCTCGCCGAAACTACCAGTCAACTGTTCCTCGGTGTGCGACTGCAGTGTACCCGGTGCCACCACCATCCTTTCGAGAAGTGGAGCCAGACCGACTACTACCAGTTCGCCGCCTTCTTCGCGCGGATCGGCCTCAAGAACAGCACCGATTTCGGCATTTTCGGCAACGAGAATGTCGTCAAGATCCAGAGCGGAGGCGAAGTCGGCCACCCTAAATCGGGCGCACGGATGTACCCGACGCCGCTCGGAGTGACGCTCGCAACGCTCACGGATGGCAAGCTGCCGGACCCGGATGCCAGCGGCGACCGACGCCGCGCCCTGGCCGACTGGCTGACCGCCAAAGACAATCGCCTTTTCGCGCGCAACCTGGCCAACCGCTACTGGGGCTATCTGTTCACCCGCGGCATCGTGAACCCGATCGACGACCAGCGCGTCACCAATCCCCCGACCAACCCGGAACTGCTCGACGCTGTGGCCGACGAGTTGGTAGGCTCCCACTTCGATCTGAAACATCTGCTGCGCGTGCTCTGCACCACGCAGACCTATCAGCGCAGCAGCGAGGGCACACGGCAGAACTTCAAGGATGAGACCTTCTTCACGCACTATCTGCCCAAGCGTCTGCCCGCCGAGAGCATGCTCGATGCGATGGATTTCGCCTGTGGAACGCGGGAGAAGTTCAACGGGCTGCCTCTCGGCACACGCGCGATCCAGTTGCCCGATCCCCAGGTGAACTCCGACTTCCTGGATACCTTCGGACGCCCACAGCGTCTCATCGCCTGCGAGTGCGAGCGTACCGCCGAGCCGAACCTCTCCCAGACACTGAAACTAATGAACGGTGACAAGCTGAACAACAAGGTCACCGACGGGAACGGACGCCTCGCCAACCTCATCAAGGCAAAAGCCACCAACGAGGCCATTCTGAACGAACTCTACGCCGCGTCGCTGGGCCGTCCCCCCCGTCAGGAGGAGCGGCGTCTCATCATGACCGCGCTTGTTTTCACGTCGCCGAAAGACCGTAAGTCCGTCTTTGAGGACGTTCTCTTAACCCTGCTCAACAGCAAAGAGTTTCTGTTCAACCACTGAACCGCCAGGAGGGATCCCATCCATGTTTGATATCGAAGTCGGAAACCATACGGACTGTGACGGCGTGACACGGCGCGATTTTCTGCGTATCGGCGGCCTGTCGGCTCTGGGGCTGACCTTGCCGGGCCTCCTCGAAGCGCATGCCGACACGAAGGCAGGCGTGGTGACGAAGGCGACCGCCGCCGGCGGACAAAAGGACATCGCCTGTATCCTGATCTGGCTGAGCGGCGGGCCGAGCCATATCGACACATTCGATCCCAAACCGGACGCCCCCCAGGATATTCGCGGCTCCTTCAAAGCCATTTCGACAAACGTCGCCGGTATCCAACTGAGCGACCAACTGCCGAAGCTCGCCAAGCAGATGGACAAGTTTTCGATCATCCGCTCCGTGACCTCGCCCGATGGCACCCATGAGACGGCCACGCACTACCTGCTAACCGGCTATCCCTTCGCGCCTGCCACCGAGTATCCGGGCTACGGCGCCGTCGTGGCGCGGGAGAAGGGCTTCCAGAACAACATGCCGCCCTATGCCATGTTCGGCGGAATGCCGAATATGCACGGCGGCGGCGGCTACATGGGCGCGGTCTACAATCCCTTCATCATCAACGGGGATGCCAACAGCCCCAACTTCAGCGTTCAGGATGTCGCGCCGCCCAACGGCGTCGATTTCGCCCGCCTGGATCGACGCCGGATGATGCGTCAGGCGCTCGACGACTGGCAGCGCAACAAAGAGACGGCCAGCAAATCCTCGCAGACGATGGACGAGTTCTACCATCGCGCGTTCAGTCTGGTCACCTCCCCGGACGCGAAGAAGGCGTTCAATCTGAAAGAGGAGCCTGCCAAACTGCGCGACGAGTACGGTCGCAACACCTTCGGACAGTCCTGTCTGCTCGCCCGGCGTATGGTAGAGGCTGGCGTGCGCTGCGTCTCGATCAACAACGGCGGCTGGGACACGCATACCGACAACTTCAACGCCCTGAAAAACAACCTTCTGCCTCCGCTCGATATGGGCTACTCCGCCCTCATCAACGACCTGAAGCAGCGTGGCATGCTGGACACGACACTGGTCATCTGCATGGGCGAGTTTGGCCGCACCCCACGCATCAACTCCTCGGGAGGGCGCGATCACTGGCCCGGCGCGATCAGCGTGGCCATCGGCGGCGGCGGCGTCAAGACCGGCATGGTGGTCGGCTCCTCCAATGCCAACGGCGAGTATCCGAAGGATCGCCCCTTGCGCGTGGAGGATGTCGCCGCGACGATCTATCATGCGATGGGCATCAACGGCGAGAAAGAGTATATGTCGCCGCAGGAGCGCCCGCTCAAAATCAACTACGACGGCACCCCAATCAGCGAACTGATAGGGTAACAGGCAGGCCATGAAGCACGTAATTTCGTGGAGCGGCGCGCTCCTCAGCTTGTGGGGCGCAGCGCTCCTTCTCTTCACAGTGGCAGCCGGAGCGCAGGGTGCGAAGCCTTCCCTGGCGGCGGCTCCGAACTATGCGCGGGACATCCGTCCGATTCTGCAGGCACGGTGCGCGGTCTGTCACAGCGAGAAGACGCTCAGCACCCCCTCCCTTTCCGCAGGACTGGCGCTCGACACATTTGCAGCAGTCAAGAAGGGCATAGGAGGTGGTGCGCCGCGGCTCGTTCTCGTTCCCGGCAAGAGCGCCGACAGCGAGATCTATAAGCGGCTCGTCACGGCGAGCGCGGCGAAGCTGATGCCGAAGGGTGGCCCGGCTCTTCCCGCCGCACAGATCGCCCTGCTTCGAAGGTGGATCGATGCCGGTGCGCCTGCCGGAGATCCGAAGGCCGACTCGGCGCAGCCTGCCGCTTCTCCCGCCTCCCTGCCGATGCCGGCCAATCCGGCGATGCAGGAGGTCCGCTTTCCCACGCTCCTCAAACCCTCCGCCGACCTGCTGGAAAAAGGCAGTCCGAAAGATTCGGCGCTGGCGCTGGCGCTGAAGGTGGGGCCCTTGCCTCCTGTGACGGCGCTGGCCTTCAGTCCGGATGGGAAGATCCTGGCCGTCGGCGGCTACCGCGCCGTTACTCTCTGGAACCTGCCGACCGGCAAAGCCCTGACCGCGATAAGCCATCTCCCCGGCCCGGTGCAGGCGTTGGCGTTCCGCCCGGACGGGTCGCAACTGGCCGTTGCAGGCGGCGCTCCCGGCAGCAGCGGTGAGGTGCGGGTCTACGATACCAAAACGTTCGCGAAGATCGGTCCGACGCTCGAAGGTCACACCGATGTGGTGATGAGCGTGGCCTGGAGCATGGACAGCAAGTGGCTCGCCACCGGCAGTCAGGACAAGACGGCCCGCCTGTGGCTGTGGCCGGACGGTAAAGAACTGAAACTGTTCAAAGACCACTCGGACGCTGTCACGCAGGTCTGCTTCGCTCCGGACGGCAAGGCCCTCTATACGGCCAGCATGGACCATAACCTGCGCCGCTACGATACCGACAAGGGTACGCTGGTGCGCGCCTTCACGGGGCATAACGAGGGCGTGACCGCCATGGCGTTCAGTCCGCAGAACAGTATCCTCGTCTCCGCCGGTTCCGAAACGGAGCTGCGCCGCTGGAACCCCGATACCGGAGACGCCGGCAGCAAACACGGAGGACACAGCGCGACCGTCACGGAGATTGTATTCAGCAAAGACACCAAGTTCATCGCGTCGGCGTCGGGCGACCATACGATCCGCCTCTGGGATGGCGCAAGCAACAACGCCCTGCGCACTCTCACCGGCTCGACCGACTGGGAGTACGCCGTCGCCATCAGTCCCGACGACAGATGGACGGCAGGCGGCGGAGCCGACGGGATGGTACGCCTCTGGGAGACGGCCACCGGACGCCTGCGCCTTATGCTGCTCTCCTGGCCCTCCGACAAAAACCCTGCGCCGGACTGGGCGGCCATCACGCCGGAAGGCTACTTCGACGCCTCGACCGCCTGGGCGAATCTGCTGCATCCGCAGGCCGCCGAGAAGCCTGCCCCACGCCTTGCCGCCTTCGTGCATACGCTGCGCCAACCGGAGACGGTCCTGAAGTCCTGGCAGGCTGCGCCGCTGGAGCCCGCCAAACTTCCCACCCCACCCTTGACGCCTCCTGTCACGCCTGCCACAAAGGGCGTACTGAAGTGAACGACGTCGTTGCTATGGGAGAATTTTCATGAGCGTGTTGAAACCTTTCCGAGCGTGTCTGGCGCTGCTCGTCTGTGCAGGCTGCCTGTCGGTCCCACGACATGCGGTCGGGCAGACGACGTTCCCGATGATCATCTCTACCTATCCGACGGGCGTTCAGCGGGGCAAGACGACGGATGTCACAGTGACGGCGGGCGTAGTGAACGGCGGGGGCGGCAACAACCTGTATGGAGCCTACAAGGCCGTGTTCGAGGGCCCTGGGATCAAGGCGGAGATCGTGCCACCGGAGAAGGGCTGGCCCGCGCGCGACCCGAAAACGCCCTTTGCGGTGCCCTCCGTCCCGTCGGTGACTCTGCGTGTGACCGCCGCCGCCGATGCTCCGCTCGGAGTGCGCGAGTTTCGTGTTGCGACAGCGCACCACGGTATCTCGACGGTCGGCCTACTGGTGATTGGGGACGAACCGGAGGTCAATGAGGTTGAGCCGAACAACGATCTCGAACATGCCCAGGCCGTCTCCATTGGATCCGTCGTCAACGGGCGGCTCCAGCAGGCGGAGGACGTAGACTATTATAAGTTCAAGGTCACGGCTGGGCAAGAGGTGACGTTCGCGGTACAGTGCGCGCGCCTGGAAGATAAGATTCACGACCTCGCGCCGCATGCCGACCCGATGTTGACTCTGCGGGATGCGACCGGGCATGAGTTGGCCCGCAACGACGACTACTACCGTGCCGATCCTCTGCTGCACTATCGCTTCGAAAAGGCAGGCGAGTACAATATCCAGTTGCGCGATGTGGGTTATCAGGGCAATGCAAGCTGGGTCTATCGGCTCAACATCACCGGGCGGCCGTTCGTCACCTCGGTAGTGCCATGCGCCGTGCGTCCGGGCCAGTCCAACGAGTTGCATGTCGCCGGTTTCAGCCTCGGCGGCGCGAATACCGTGAAACTGGACGTGCCTGCCGGGACGCCGCCCGGCGAGTGGACCGCCTCGCTTAAGATGCCGAACGGAACCTCGAACGTCGTCGCCATGGTCGTCGTCGATGCCCCCCAGGCCGCTTTCGTTCCGACTCCCGCCGTCACTTCTGCGTCTCCCAAGCCTGTAACGGCGTCTGTGGCGACGCCGACCGCTCCTGTCCCCAAAGGGAACCTGTCGCTGCCCGGCGGCGTGAACTCCTGGGTCGAAGAGGGACACATCGACCGCTTTCGCTTTCACGCCGCTAAGGGCCTCTCCTGGGCATTCGAGGTGACGGCGCGGCGTCTGGATTCCGAAATAGACTCCGAGATCAAGATCCGAGATTCGAAGGGCAATCTGCTGGCCGAGAACGACGATGCGATCGGCAAAGATTCGCGCCTTGAATGGACGCCCTCTGCGGAAGGGGACTACACGATCGAGGTGCGCGATCTGGCGGGACACGGGGGTCCGACCTACTTCTACAATCTCTCCGCCCTGCCGATACATCCCGACTTCCGCCTGAAATGTGATGTGGATCGCGCCATGATCGCGCCAGGCAACCGCACCGCCTGGTTTGTCATCGCAGAGCGGAAAAACGGCACGCCGACCGAGATAAAGATCGAGGTCAAGGGCCTTCCGCCCGGTGTCACGGCGACACCGCTGACCATTCCCGCCGATATGACGCAGGGACCCATCATCCTCTCCGCCGCGCCAGACGCGAAGATCGATGTTGCCAATGTCGCGATCACCGGGACGGCCATGCTCGCCGGCGCAGATGGCAAGCCGGTCGCGGTTACCCATACCGCGCATCCGCTGGAAGAGATCTATATGCCCGGCGGAGGGCGCGGGCAGATGGAAGTGTTGACGCAGGGCGTCGCCATTACGGAGCCCAACGACATCGAGGTCTCGACCGGCAGTTCGCAGATCACCCTCGCACCGGGTGGCACGGCAAAAATTGAAGTGACGATCAAACGCCGTCCAGACTTCACGAAGGCCGTCACGCTCGACCTGAAAATCAACCACCTCGGCGGTATCTTCACCAACCCGCTCCCGCCCGGCGTCACCTGCGACGACGGCGTCACTATCCCCGAAGGCCAGACGAAAGGGACCATCACACTCAAGGCAGCAGGCGATGCCCACCCTATCCAGAACTATCCTCTAGCGGTCATGGCGAACGTCAGCGTCAACTTCGTGATGAAGGTCTGGTACGTGGCCGCCCCCGTCTCTCTGACCGTAACCGCGCCTCCCGCTCCGGCAAAAAAGTAAGCCCGCTGCACTCCGGAAACTATACTGCCCTTCAACCCGTCTAACCTTTCAGACACCGCACAACGGCGTTGTCTGAAAGGGAATGGGAAGAACATGAAGCGAATCCAGAGGGGAAATTTAGGACTGGGCATTCTTGCCGTGGCTGGTGCAGCGGCAGTGATCGGTGCGCCTTACTACAGCAACGCACAACGCGGGCGCCCGGTGCCGGGGCGCATCCAGACACTGACACCTTACTTCCTGCTAGAAGGCGAAGTTTCGGCCGTCAGCGGATCCCTGGCCACTGTCAAAACAGCGAACTACGGACCAGGAATGAGCCACGGGCCTGGTATACATTCGCAGGCCATCCTCCTAGGCAAATCCTACCTCGTCGATCTCTCCCGCGCCCGGTTCCAGGCCACCGACGGTACTCCGGTCACGGCCCAGAGGCTGGCCGCTGGCGACAGAGTGGTGATGCTGGTCAACTCCAAACCCAGCTCTCCCCATCAAATCGGCAGCACAACCGTGCTCAACTTCACCGTCTATGAAGTCATCCGCAACGGCCAGACTCCGTGATGATTACGACTGTCCCCGTCAGACGGTGAGGAGGGAGCCGCGGGTCAGGGGGAGTTGGGATTCGCCCATGAGATAGCGGTCTACGTTGCTGGCCGCTTCGCGACCTTCGGCGATGGCCCAGACGATGAGTGACTGGCCGCGCCGCATGTCGCCGCAGGCGAAGACGCCAGGTTTGTTGCTGGCGTAATGGCTGTCGGATTTAACATTGCCGCGTGCATCCAGTTCCACGTCGAGGTCCGTAAGGAGTCCTTCCTGCTGCGGGTGCAGGAATCCGAGCGCGAGCAGGACGAGATCGCACTCGATCTCGAACTCGGAGCCGGGAACTTCTTCCATTTTGCGGCGTCCGGTCGCGTCGGGCGCGGACCATTCGACCCGGATGCCGTGCAGTTTCTTCAGTTTGCCGTCTTCGCCCGAAAACGATTTCGTGCTGATGCTCCAGTCGCGCTTACCGCCCTCCTCGTGCGCGGCGGAAGTGCGCAGGATCATCGGGTAGAAGGGCCAGGGCATCGTTTCATCGCGCTCGGCGGGAGGCTTCGGCATGATCTCAAACTGATAGACTTCGGTCGCGCCTTGGCGGTGAACGGTTCCCAGACAGTCCGCCCCGGTGTCGCCGCCGCCCAGGATCACAACCTTCTTGCCCTCGGCCGTCAGTTGGAGATGCTCCTCCGACCAGACACCGGAGACTTTTTTGTTCTGCTGCGGAAGGAACTCCATGGCGAAGTAGACCCCTTCCAGTTCGCGCCCTGGAACTGGGATATCGCGCGACTTCGTCGATCCGCCCGCCAGGACGGTGACGTCGAACTGCGCCTGAAGCTCTGCCGCCGAGATGTCCACGCCTACGTTCGTATTGGTCCGAAAAACGACGCCTTCGGCCTCCATCTGGCGGATACGACGATCCAGAACCCATTTCTCCATCTTGAAGTCGGGTATACCGTAGCGGAGCAGTCCGCCCGCCTTGTCGGCCCGCTCGAAGACCGTGACGGTATGCCCTGCACGATTCAACTGCTGGGCCGCAGCCAGTCCGGCCGGACCGGAACCGACGATGGCGACGGTTTTCCCAGTGCGGGCGTCCGGCGGTTCAGGCGCGATCCAGCCCTCGCTCCAGCCGCGCATGGCCAGACTCTCCTCGATGCGGCGAATCGCGACCGCATCCTGATTGATCCCCAGCACACAAGCCGATTCGCACGGCGCCGGACAGAGCTTCCCGGTGAACTCAGGGAAGTTGTTGGTGGCGTGCAGTTCGGTGAGGGCCTCTCTCCAGCGACCACGATAGGTGAGATCGTTCCAGTCCGGAATGATGTTGCCCAGCGGGCAGCCGTTGTGACAGAAGGGGATGCCGCAATCCATGCATCGCGCCGCCTGCCGTTTCAGCTTCTCATCTGGAAAATCGAGGTAGACCTCGACCCAGTCGCCGCTGCGCTCTTCCACAGAGCGGCGCGCCGGCAGTTCCCGTCCGTATTTCAAAAATCCTTTCGGATCAGCCATATCCTCTTCCTTTATTCGAATACACGATGCCTGCACGGCTATCGTTTGCGCTTTGCAGCCTTCTTCGCGCGCTTTGCCTTCAGCGCCGGGTCGTCCGGGCGAAGCTTCATCGGACACGTCGAGTGACGCAGACGCCCGGCGAACCGGTCCAGGAGGGACAACGGTTTTTCGCACTCCAGGCAGAGAGCGTTGCCGACACAGTACTCGCGGTGCGCCGCCGCCCTGTCACGTTCCGACTCCTGCTGGTGGATGCGCTCCATGTACGCCGTATTCCACTCTGCGTAGGTGGGACCGCACTCCGGATGTAGATAGACATACTGGTGGGTAAGGCCGATATGCGTCGCCAAACCTTCGAGAGGAATCTCGTCCCAGGCGCACTCCTGCGTAACCACAGGAAGTTTACAGACAAAGCAGAGCGTACACGCGGTGCAGGCCTCTCTCGCTTCCAGGCCACGGCCGTCGTTGTGAAATAGCTGTATTTTGGACAGTTCCGTCACATAGAGCCGAAGCCCCTTCTCCGGCGCGGAGAGGGCGAACTCGCGCTGCACCGGATCCGCCCCGCAAAAGCATATTTTGTCCGCGATCTCCGCCCATGGCGCGGTGAAGCCGCAGTTCGAACAGACGAGATGGGGTTCCATTCGTCCGTCCCTCTGAGCGGCTTCCGCCGTCTCCAAGATCATTTCGGTATGGCAGTCGTTACAACGCCGATAACCACGTTTGAACTGCTTCATACTTCCATTTCCGAGCCCAGACTATCCGGATTTTGCTTCGGCCTCCTGTGCGGCTTGAGCGCGTCTGAACTCCAGAGATACGACCTTGACGAACTGTGGCAAGGTCTCCTGCCAGTGCTGTAGAATCGTTGCGGCGCGATCACTCAACGTCAACCGCTGATGGTTTTCGATGAGAGCCTTCAACGTATCGACGTCCCGTGCTTCCGTCACTTTTTCCAGCACGATCAGCCCGTGGTTGTCGTTGAGACCTCGATGGAACGTGCCTTCGGGATCCCAGACATAGGCGACTCCACCGCTCATACCCGCCGCAAAGTTGCGCCCGGTGTGACCCAGGACCACGACGGTCCCGCCGGTCATATATTCGCAGCCGTGGTCCCCCGTACCTTCTACGACCGCGTTGGCGCCGCTGTTGCGAACCGCAAAGCGCTCTCCCACGACCCCGCGCAAGTAGACTTCGCCGCTGGTCGCCCCGTACAGGATCGTATTGCCGGCGATTATGTTCTCTGCGGGATCGAAAGGCGCTTCTCGGGGAGGGAAGACGACGATCCGGCCCCCGGACAGTCCTTTACCGACGTAGTCGTTCGCATCGCCCTCCAGCGTGAGCGTCACGCCGCGCATCAGGAACGCCCCGAAGGACTGACCCGCCGACCCGTTGAAATTCACACGGATCGTATCGTCCGGCAGCCCCTCCGCGCCGCGCGCCGCCGCAATCTTGCCCGAGAGCATGGTCCCTACCGTGCGATTACTGTTGTGTATCGGCATGTCTATGGTGACAGGCGTGGTGTTCTCGAGAGCAGACTGCGCCAGTTCGATCAGTTGCAGATCGACGGCGGTCTCCAGACCGTGCTCCTGCTTCTGCACACACCGATGCGCCACCGTCGCAGCGACCTCCGGCATGGTCAGCAGCGGCGAGAGATCCAGGCCACCCGCCTTCCAGTGTGCGATCGCGGTCGAGGCGTCCAGCCGATCCATGCGCCCGACCATCTCATCGACGGTGCGGAAACCGAGTTCGGCCATGATCTCGCGGACCTCTTCCGCCAGGAAGAAGAAGAACGCAACGACGTTCTCCGGCTGGCCGGCGAAGCGGGCGCGCAGCACCGGATCCTGCGTGGCGATGCCGACCGGGCAGGTGTTCAGATGGCAGACGCGCATCATGATGCAGCCCATCGCGACCAGCGGGGCGCTGGAGAAGCCGAACTCCTCCGCACCGAGCAGCGCCGCCACGACGACATCGCGTCCCGTCTTCAGTTGGCCATCCGTCTGTACGCGAATCCGGCCGCGCAGGTCGTTCTTGACCAGAACCTGCTGCGTCTCTGCGAGGCCCATCTCCCAGGGAATACCGGCATGCTTGATCGACGAGATCGGCGACGCTCCGGTTCCCCCATCGTATCCGCTGATAAGCACATGGTCGGCGTGCGCCTTCGACACGCCAGCCGCGACGGTGCCGACGCCAACCTCGGAAACCAGCTTGACCGAAATGCGCGCCGCCGGATTGACGTTCTTGAGGTCGAAGATCAACTGCGCCAGGTCCTCGATGGAGTAGATGTCATGGTGCGGTGGCGGAGATATGAGCGTGACGCCGGGCGTGGAGTGGCGGATGTCGGCGACGTATTTATCGACCTTGTGGCCGGGCAGTTCGCCGCCCTCGCCAGGTTTCGCGCCCTGCGCCATCTTGATCTGAAGTTCGTCCGCATTGGACAGGTAGTGAGCGGTGACGCCGAAGCGTGCGGAAGCGATCTGTTTGATCGCGCTGCGCCGACGGTCGCCGTTCGGCAGCGGCACATACCGCACCGGATCTTCCCCACCCTCTCCGGTGTTGCTCTTGCCGCCCATGCGGTTCATGGCGATGGCGAGCGTCTCATGGGCTTCGCGGCTGATCGAGCCGAGCGACATCGCGCCGGTGACGAACCGCTTCACGATCTCGCTGGCAGGCTCGACCTCCTCCATCGGGACCGGCGCTGCGCCCGGTACGAACTGCAGCAGTCCTCGCAGCGTGGAGAGGTTCTCGCTGACATCGTTCACGGCGCTGGTGAAGGCTTTGAAGGTCTTGTAGTCGTTCGCGCGCACGGCCAGTTGAAGCTTGGCCACGGTATCCGGGTTGTAGTGGTGATGCTCTCCGAACCGCCGCCACTGGTACTGTCCACCGGGCTCCAGATCCAGATTCTCCGCGATATGCATCGTAGGATAAGCGAACCCATGACGTGACAGCGCTTCCCGCTGCAGAACGTTGAGCTTCACGCCACCGAGCCGTGAGGGCGTCCCCGTGAAGTACTGTTCGACCAGCTCCTGATCGAGGCCGATGGCCTCGAAGATCTGCGCGCCTTTGTAGCTTTGCAGGGTCGAGATGCCCATCTTGGCGAAGGTCTTGATCATCCCCTTGTCGATCGCCTTGATGAAGTTGTAGATCGCCTTTTCCAGAGTGAGGTCTGCGGGCAGAATCCCCTGCGCTTTCATGTCGGCAAGCGTCTCGTAGGCCAGATAGGGATTGATCGCGCTGGCGCCATACCCGACAAGAAGGCAGAAATGCTGGACTTCGCGCGCCTCGCCGGTTTCGACGATCAGGCTGACCTGATTGCGTGTGCCACGACGCACGAGATGATGGTGGAGCGCGGCGGTCGCGAGGAGGGCCGGTATCGGGGCCTTCTCCGCAGTGATCCCGCGGTCGGAGAGCACCATGAACGTGATGCCGTCCGCCACAGCCGCATCGGCCGTCGCGCAGAGCGCGTCCAGCGCCTGCTCCAGGCCGTCTTTCTCCCCCACCTCGAACAGCGTCGAGAGGGTGCGGGCGCGGAAGTCGGCAGAGTGGATGTGCCGTATCTGCTCCAGTTCGGCATTGGTCAGCAGAGGCCGCTCCAGCCTTATCTGGCGCGCATGTTCGGGGCCCTCGGCGAGCAGACTGCCGCCGCCACCGATATAGTCGACCAGCGAAGTCACCAACTCCTCGCGAATGGGATCGATGGGCGGGTTGGTCACCTGAGCGAACAACTGCTTGAAGTAGTTGTAGAGCAGATGGGGTCGGTTCGAGAGCACGGCCAGCGGTGTGTCCGTACCCATCGAGCCGAGCGGCTGTTCCCCGTTGGTCGCCATCGGATGCAGAATGATCCGAATGTCCTCCAGCGTGTAACCGAACGCCTGCTGCCGAATGAGCAACGACTCCGTGTCCCGGTGCTCTGCGGCGACCTGATCGCCGGTCGGAACGGCGAGATCGCGCAGTGTGATCAGATTCGAGGCCAGCCAGTCGCCATAGGGCTGCCGGCTGCACAGTTCGTGCTTGATCTCCTCGTCGCTGATGATGCGGCCCTGTTCGGTATCGACCAGAAAGATCTTGCCGGGTTGAAGACGACCTTTGCTCTTCACTCTCGCCGGATCTATCGGCAGAACCCCGGTTTCGGACGCCATGATCACCAGATCGTCATCCGTCACGATGTAGCGCGCTGGCCGCAGGCCGTTACGGTCGAGGACCGCCCCGATGCAAACCCCGTCGGTGAAGGGCACGGCAGCGGGTCCATCCCACGGCTCCATCAGGCAGGCATGGTATTCATAAAACGCTTTTTTCTCCGCCGACATCAGGGCGTCTTTATCCCACGCTTCGGGGATGAGCATCATCATGACGTGGGGCAGGTTGCGCCCGGCGAGCGTGAGCAGTTCGATGGCGTTGTCCAGCGTCGCGGAGTCGGAGCCGGATTTGTTCACCAACGGAAACAGTTCTTGCAGTTCGTCGCCGAAGACTTCCGAAGTCATCTGCGCCTGTCGGGCACGCATCCAGTTGCGATTACCGCGCAGGGTATTGATCTCGCCATTGTGGGCGATATACCGGAACGGATGCGCCAGATCCCAGGTCGGGAAGGTATTGGTGGAGAACCGCTGATGCACCAGGGCCAGCGCACTGACGACCGCAGGGTTCTGCAGATCGGTGAAGTAGGCCGCGATGCGGTCCGCCATCAGCAGACCCTTGTAGACGACCGTCCGACTGGAGAGGGAGTTGACGTAGAAGTAGCCCTCGTGCTCCAGGTCGAGATCGGCGATCTGGTTCTGAATGCGGCGGCGGAGCAGGAAGAGTTTGCGCTCGAAAGCCAACGCGTCCGCCAGGCCGGGAGCACGCTGGAAGAACGCCTGCCGAATCACAGGTTCGACGCTCTGCGCCAGCCAGCCGAGTTGGTCGCCGTCTACGGGAACGGTGCGCCACGCTAGGACCGGCTGCCGGATCTCCTCGGCAGCGCGCTCGATGATCTTCTCATAGAGGGCGCGTTCTACGGCATCGGAAGGCAGAAAGAACATGCCGACCCCATAGTGTCCGGGGTCCGGCAGCACGACGCCTTGTGCCACAAGTTCGGCGGCGAAAAAAGCGTGGGGAATCTGAAGCAGAATGCCGGCACCATCGCTGGTCAGCGGGTCGCAGCCCGTCGCTCCGCGATGCGCGAGATTTTTGAGAATGTCGAGGCCATTCTCAATGATAGTATGCGATTTGTGGCCTTTGATATGTGCAACGAAGCCGACCCCGCAGGCGTCGTGTTCGAATTGCGGGTCGTACAGGCCGTGCGCCGCAGGCAGGTTTCCAGGTTTGGATTTCACGGTATGGCTTCTCCCCAGGGGCGTCGCGCGGCGGTTTTGGCTCGTACGCGACGTCATAATACAACTCGGCGCCGGGGAAACGGAACACGGCTCTTGTTACCGGTCAGTGCAAAAAGACAGGAAGATCGGAATTCACGTTTCCAACACGGCTGCTCCTTTCACCACGCTGTGAATCGGGCATACAGGGTAGCACAAGCGGAAGGTTCTCGTCAAGTCGTTGGCAGCAAGAGTTACCGTTCTTTCCGGTAAGCGTATTGCAGCGGAAACGGTGGCCCAGCCGGTCGCCGTCTGTCTATGAGCGTCTCCCGACATACGAACGGCCTTTTCTGGTTCAAGGATGCCCTTGATCGCAATATTTTTGTTCCATAATTGTGATTTAGTCGGCGCACCATGTCCTCTATATTTGTCCGTGCATGTGCGAAGTCAAAGTGCCCTTGGGCTTGTGCTAAGACGGGTATAACGGCACGAAAACTCCTAAATGTAATCCCATTGCAAAGGATTGAAGCAACTAAGCGCAATAATTTGTTTATTTGTGCTTTACATACGCTAAACAAATGCGTATAATGGCACTATTGATTTGAACCAAGGCGCAGAGGTATCTTCACTCGCGCAATATTCAGACGCCATTCTCGGTGGGCGCCGAACACGTTGGAGGAACTCTCTATGTGGGCTGTTATCACACCGGCAGAGAATGGCGACGTTCGCTCTCTGCCCGCCTCCCCGGTCTTGCTTGCCGAAAAGGCTTCTACGCGCCGGTTCGGTCCCTGCCTCGCCTTCCTCCTCCTGCTCTTTGCCTGGTTGACGCTTCCGACTGCAGCGCGAGCGCAGGCCAACCCCACCGTCGCAGCGGGAGGTAGCGCCACCTTCGCCAAAACCGGTACGACTTCTCCTTCCGCCTATCCCTGGGACATCGTCCTCGCCGGAAGCACTGTCGCCACCGCCAACAGCCCCAACGGATGGAGCGCAAGCTATAACAGTTCCACCCTGCAGTTTACCGTCGGCGCGCCCGGCACGGCCACGGTGGCTGCGGGCTATGCGGTGCGCTTCTACAGCATGAGTGTCGCCTCCGCCGCCTTCGATGTCGTCGCAGGGACGCTTCAGTTGGCGTCCGTCTCTGTCGCTCCCAGCCCGGTCATCGGAGGCAATGCCTCGACGGGCACCGTGACCCTCAGTCAGGCGGCACCTGCCGGAGGCATCGTCGTCACCCTCACGAGCGGAAGTACCGGGGCTGCGACCCTCCCCGCCAGTGTCACTGTGGCGCAGGGCCAGACCACCGCGACTTTCACCGTCAGCACCAGCGTCGTCACCGCCTCCACCAGTGTCATCCTCTCCGCCGCTTACAACGGAGTGACGCGGACCACCACGCTCACCGTCAACCCGGTGCCTGCCCTCAGCAGCCTCGTGCTCGTGCCAGCCGGGGTCATCGGCGGCAGCAGTTCCACTGGCACGCTCACCCTCACCAGCCCTGCAGGACCGAGCGGTCTTTCCGTCAGCCTTTCCAGCGGCAATGCCGTCGTCGCCACCGTTGCGGCCAGTGTCAGCGTTGCTACGGGGCAGACCACCACGACATTCTCCGTCTCGACTACCGCCGTCGCTGCCCAGACCGCCGTCACCCTCTCCGCCACGGTCAATGGCCTCACCAAAACGGCCACACTCAACGTCTATCCGCCCGACCTCAGCAGCTTCTCCATCAGCCCCAGCGCGACGTCGCAGGGTGGGGCGGTCACCGGCACCCTTGGACTGGATGGCCCCGCTCCGGCAGGCGGCATCACGGTGGCCGTCACCTGCTCCCGCGCCCAGGCCGCCTCCTTTGCGGCAATGGTCACCATCCCCGCCGGACAGAGCAGCGCCACCTTCCCCATCGCCACCAGCACCGTCAACTATCCCGTCACCCTCACCTTCACCGCAGGCTTCGCGGGGATCACCTTTACCGCGCCTTTGACCCTGACACCGGGCAATCTGCACGTCACGGACCTGCTCGCTCCTTACACCGTCAAGCTCACCTGGGACTGCCAGGCCACCGGAAACTTCGTCCTGCGGCGCGACGGCCTCACCCTCGCGACCCTTGCCAATACCGTCACCACCTACACCGACGCGTTCGTGCCTGACTACACAAACGGACAGACGTACTACTACGAGATCTTCGACAGCGCCAGCGCGAATGTCCATCTCTCCGCCACCAAGGTTGCAAAATCGCGTTCAAAATGAACGGCGATTCCGTTTCAAAATGAACACTGATTCCGTTTGAATTTGAACACCGATTCCGTTTGAATTTGAACACCATCGGAAACCTCTTCTGAGCAGACTAGCGAGCAACGCGGGATA
>JBBQPO010000069.1:0-22834 GCA_038217285.1 Chthonomonadales bacterium | reverse complement strand
GGCCGCCAGGTAGTCCACGATCTTACCTTTGGCTTCGTCGCCCCACTGCGCGCCCACAACCACAATGTTTGCCATCAGTCGCCCTCCGTCCCCGTAGCAAGGCTCGTCGCACGGGGCGAACGAACCTCCCTTTTCCCTCTGCCAGGTGACGTGCGAGGGGATTCGGAGGCAAGTGATGTATTCCCAAACGGAAAAAAAGATAGCAACGGCTATCCATTCCTGGGCCTGGCTGCACACTTTTCAAATTATAGACGCGGAGAGAGCGATTTGTCAAGTCTTTCTTTTGAAGTCGTTTCTTGCCGACGCGAGTCAATCTCAACTCGCGGGCGCAGGTGGGGGCAGCGCGATCTTACCAAGGATCGCCGGGCCGGTGGCTCCGGTCGCATAAGGCATATTCGCGGACCTGCCGTTAAGCGTTTCATAGGCCAGAATGGCGAAGGCGACCGCCTCTTTCGCGTCGTCCGGCAGACCGAACGCCGCGTGTGTCGTCAGTTGCGCAGGGGCCAGCCGTTCGCCCAGCCACCGGACAAGGGTCGCATTCTGGACGCCCCCTCCGCCCAGGATGATGGTATGGACGCCGCCATTCGGGAGTGTCCACTGGTCGTAGGCTCGCCCTACGGTCTCCACCGTCAACGCTGTCGCGGTTGCCATCGTATCGGCCCCACAGCATCCCGCCTTTTGCGCCAGTGCAATGAGCTCAGCGGCGTAGTGCGCTCCGAAATCTTCCCGTCCGGTGGATTTCGGAGGAGGGAGCGCGAAATATCGGTGTTCCAGTAGCCTGCGGAGCAGTTTATGATTCACCTCGCCGTGTGCTGCGAGCGCTCCACCACGGTCGAATGCGTCACACCCACCGGAGAGGTGAAAGGCAATCGCATCCAGGACCATGTTTCCCGGCCCTGTATCGAACGCGCGGACGTCCGCACTCGCCGCGCCTGCCGGCAGCCATGTCATGTTGGCGATACCGCCCAAATTCAACACGATCCGCCCCTCGGCGGAAGCCGCAAAGAGAGCATAATCGACGAACGGCACCAGCGGCGCCCCCTGCCCGCCCAGAGCCATATCCGCCCTGCGGAAATCCGAGACGACGACGCATCCCGTCTGTGCCGCAATGATATTCCCGTCCCCGAACTGCAGCGTTCCTGTCCCCCACCCTGCGCCGACGGGGAAGGGTTCCGGCTGATGCCAGACGGTCTGCCCGTGGGAAGCGATGGCATCCACCTCGCTTATGTCCACTCCAGCGGCACGAACAACGCGGATCGCCGCACCGGCAAATGCAGATCCGAGGCGTGAATCTAGCGCAAGGAGAAAGGGGAGGGAGGTCTCGCGCTGAAAGCCCGTCCGAATGGCCTCTCGCAGATCCGGTTCCCACGGCACACACTCGAAGGCCAACAGACGCCAGGAGACCGCGTCGTTATCACGACCGATCTCGACAAGGGCGGCGTCGATCCCATCCGCCGAGGTTCCGGACATCAGGCCGACGATCTTCAGAGTGCCGTCCGCGCGGTTTAACAGCTCGCGTAGAGCGTTTCGATTCACCGGTCCTCCTCGGAAAAATGGTACTCTTCCCAGGTCACTTTTCCGGCCTGGATCATCTGTTTCAGCCGCCGCTGTACGGTGGACAACTCCGCCTTCCGCGATTTGAACTCTATGAACACGATTTTGTCTTCTTCGAACTGGACGCCATCGACAGGTGTGCCCAGGAACCGGAAATTCGCCGAATCGTAGGGATATTTCTCCATGAGCGGAAACCACTGTTCGGTGATCCGTCCATACGACGCGGAGATACTGCGCTGCCGTGTGCGCTCCTCCGTCAGCATGCGAATGGCGACGTCTAACCGCCGTTTCAGGTAGGAGATATAGGCACCGCCGCCCAGAACGGCAGCGAGCAGCGCGTAACCGAGATATTTCGCAAACATAGGGTTCTAACTCCCGCCGTGCGCCGGTTGCATCTAGTTGGCGTGATTGGCTATAATAGTTCTTCGGGCGCAGCACTATGTGCATGCCCTTTACAAAAGGAGATGAGGTGAAATTTGCCGACTTACGGTTATCAGTGTACCGCATGTAAATACGAGTTCTCCGTATTCCAGAATATGAAGGACGATGCGATCTCCATCTGTCCGCAGTGTGGCGAGAAAGTGAAACGCCTTCTCTATCCCGTGGGAATCGTGTTCAAAGGCACCGGATGGTACATCAACGATTCGCGTCCTCCCGAAAAGACAGAGAAATCCGACAGTTCCGACAAAGCGGACAAGTCGGAGAAGACCGACAAGGCGGAACCGGCCGCAGCCTCCTCCGAAACCTCTGGTGAGACGAAGCCTGCTGTCGCGGCGAAGGAAGCCAAGCCGGAGGCGTCTTCCACTCCTGCGGCCCCGACCCCATCGAAATAGGCGCGGACACCGACGATCCGGTCGGATTGCCACAATAATAGCCGCCCTGCCCGATCATAGATCACGGGCAGGGCGGCTGGATTCTCAGAACGTTCGCTCAGAACGACGTCCTATTTGTTGCTTTCGATCAGCACATGGCCGGTGTGGGCGTCGTAGGACACTTTCACGTCCATGGCGTCCCGAACGAAGGAGAGCGGAACGATGGTCCGTCCGCGATCGATGTAGGCTTTGGCAGACAGCTTGACCTTCTGGTTGTTGACTGTCGCCTCGTTATCACCGATGTGAATCTCGATCTCTTTGCTGTTGTTGATGGCACGAACCGTCTTGCTCTCGTTATACCACTTCACGGTTCCGCCGGAATGCTCGAAGATAGCACGGAATGGGGCAAGAGGCAGACCATTCTCTATACGCGGCGGCACATCGAAGGCGATCTGCGTGTTATCGAAGGCCACGTCGAAGGTCTTCACATGAGCGTTATGCATCGACCGGGTGCCGATATGCGTTCGGGTGGCCTTCGGTGCCGAGACCGCGTGGGCCGTGACGGGCGTTGTCGCGCCGTCCAGTCGCGTACTCGGTCGCGCGGCCACATTGCCGGCACGTCGAACGTTGACAGTCTGCCTTGCGACCCGAGTCGACTCGGCGTTCAACGCATTCAGATCGGAGGGTTCCGCCAGGACGCCAGGGAAGATCGGGGTGACGAAGGTCTGGGGCGTGACACGGACGGGCTGATGACCATCCGCATTCCCCACACGTGCCGTTGCGTTCAGGTTCGCTTTCGGAGCCGCCACGCTGGCACGAGAGCCAGAGGCGTTCCCACTCTCGGACCGCGCCAGATCGCTTCCCGGATCCAGCAGGTTGATCCCGTTATCGACAGTGCCACTGACCGAGATACCCGGCACCGCGAACGTGGATTTGACCGCCGTGTAGCCGGTACGCGGTTCCAGACCGGAGCGCACACCCAGGCTGTTGAGCGCCAGCGCGCCCGAATGAGCCAGCCCAGAGGCGGACGGCGCATTGAGGCTCGTGACCGGCAGACTGCTCTGGGCAAGCAGGTTGGTTTCAGGAAGGTTCGGCCTCACGGGTCTCAATTCGGTAGTAGTTTTCTGGTTCGTCGTAAGTCCGCCGGGATTGGTGATGCGCATCGGCATGGTCAGAGTTTTGAGCAGACTGGCTCCCGAGCTATCCCAAACTTCGACTTTGACCGTATGGCTGCCGTTGTTGTACTTGGAGGTATCGAGCGAATAGATGTAGGGAGAGTAGTTGCGCGCGGATAGGAACGCGCCATCTAGGAAAAACACGACGTAGGCGTCTTTGATGCTGTCGTCGAGTTTGACTTCGATCGGCGCAAAGTCTTTGACCATTGCGTTGCGCTTCGGAGTCAGGAAATGACCCGCGGTCTCCTGCTCAGCCGCATTGATGCGGAGGCGGGTCGTGGTCGTCGCGGTGCTGCCATCCTTGTCGGTCGCCTGGATCATGATTTCATGCGCGCCCTCGGGAAGCAGCGACGCCGGCAGTTTGAAGGAGATCACACCGTGCGAATCGACGGTGTTGATGGTCTCTTTCGCAATCCGACTTCCGTCGAGATAGACTTCGACGCTGCGTACTTTGCCGCCCCGAAAGTTGACATCCAGCGCGACAGGCGAATCGGCGTTGACGGAACCGAGCGGTATAACGCTCAGTTTCAAGCCCGATACTGCCGTCGCGGGGTTCGGTTGTGCCAGAGCGGTGCGCGTGGCGACACCCAGTGTCAGCCCGGTTCCCGCAGCGAGCGCCAGTGCGCAAGCCATCCTTTTCATCATTTCGCCTCCCTTAATTGAATCGGAACGATAGTACGTCTTCACAGCCCGTCTGCAACCCGCGCGAACTCAACCCGAAACACAACGCTGGAGAGCGGAAGAATCGAGATGAGACAGGTAGACACCGGACGCAGGCAGTAAGACTACCGGCGTCGGTAAAAATCTAGTGAAGCTATGGTGGGGATGTCACGGTCGTCCCAGGATCGTCGCAGTCACACTACCCCATCGGACGAACATCCACAGGCCGAATGACTTTAACATATCTCCACCCGTTTGTCAAGCGTTCCGGTGAAAAAAATTAGCCCGACCTGATTGAGAGCCTCTTACACGCAGACTTTTCCTGTCCGAGAGAGACAGGAAAAGCCAGGTTTTTCGAACAGAGCGGCGTTAAGACGGAGCCTATGGCCCCGGCATCACCGGGACGGGAGCAGGCTTTTGGGCCACTGGAGCCGTATTCTTCTGGTCTTCCAGCGCCTTCTTTACCTTCAACTGCATCGCATCGACACCCTTCTTGCCGTCGCCGTAGCGCTGCCAATATTCGTTACCAGTATCCATGCCCGAAGGATTGAACGGGATCCCCTTCGAAACGATCGTCGTCTTTTTCGAGTGGGCCGCGTACTCTCTCACCATCTTCGCCTGCTCCTTGGCCCGCATCTCTTCCTCCTGCTGACGCTTCATCGACTGGGCAGAGGTTGCGGCCGCCGACGGCTGCACCGGTGTAATCTCCTTGGCCGGACCTACCGGCGGTGGATTGACGGTCTTGCCGACAAAATAGAGCGCCACGAGAGAGATACCGACCAGAATGTAGGTCGTCACACTAAAGCGTCTGGTTCCCATGAGTAAAGACCTCCTGAAATGGGGAATGAGTTCGTTGACAAACGGATTGTTAACCGGTCTTTTCGTTTTGGTCGATCAGACCCGGAAGTACGGCGGCGAGAGCTTGCCGCGCCTCTGTTTCACGCCGATCCCGCGCGCCGAGCACATAGAAGCTGCAGCGTGCCTCTCCATGAAAGGCCGAAACCCGCGCACTGGCGATGTTCCAGCCCAAACGCGAAAGCGAATCTGCCACCTTGTAGAACGTCCCCGGTACGTCAGGCCCGACCGCCTCCACGACGGAGTAGGTGTCCGAGAGATCGTTCCGAACCGAACGAATTGTCAGCGGTACGAACGGCACATAGGATGGTCCACGACTGCGATGAGAGCGCTCCTTGCGCCGTGACAAAATCTCCGGCACCGTGTGTTCACCGTTCAACACTTCCTGAATGGTGGCGGTCACTTCACGCCGCTTACCGGGCGCCAACTGCCTGCCATGATAGTCTATCCAGAGAGTATCGAGCGCGATACGCTCCTCCTCATAGACACGCGTCACGACCTGTGCGCTATGGATATTGACATCTGCGGCGTAGAGTGCGCCAGCGATCTTCGCCAAAAGGCCCGGATGGGGATCGTCGTACGTGCAGACCGTCATCTCCGTATAGGTCGCCTCCTGCTCATCCATAAAGTCGATGACCGGCTGTCCCTCCCGCAGCTTCCGGATAAATCCGATGTGCAGGGCGATCTCCTTGAGCGACTGGTTGAGCAGATACTGCGGCGGCATGGTCTGAATATGCTCCGCGACGTCCGCCTCCGATAGATTTCCCAGCGAAAGATCTTTGAGCAGCCTGCGCCGCGCCCGTGCAAGCGTGGCTTCATCATACCCTACCGGCTCTTCATCGCTCAAGACTGCAGCGGATCGTCGCCACAGGTCGCGCAGGAACCGGCCCTTGACCTGGGTCCAGACCCCGGAGCCGACGGCCCGTGTATCGGCATAGGTCAACAGATAGAGCATGTTGAGCCGATCCATATCGTCTACTACGGCGGTGAAGTCGCGAATCGTCTCATCGAGACTCAGGTCACGCAGCCGCGAAGTCTCCGCCATGAGGAGGTGCTGGAGGCAGAGGAAACGTACATTCGCCGAAGCCCCCTCCGACCAGCCAAGCCGCTGACACACGATGGTAACGATCTCTTCGCTGACTTCGGAGTGAGGACGTTCATGGAACGCCTTGCCGCTGTCGTGCAGAAGCGCCGCCAGAATCAACTGCTCCGGATTGGGAAGCTCCTCGTAGATCCGGCGCATCTCGACGCGCTCTTCCGGATCCTCCACTTGCAGCAGGTCTTCAAGATTCTTGACGACAAGCAGCGAGTGCTGCCCCACCGTATGATCGTGAGACGGATCGTACGGAATAAGGTCCAGGATGGCTTGAAACTCCGGCAGATACCAGCCGAGAATTCCCAGGTCGGCCATGCGCTGCAGGGTCGGATAGACGCGGCCACGATGGGAGAGGATCTGGGTAAATACCTCGGCAGACTGCATCGCGTCCTTCAACAGAGGGCCGCATCCCACCAGAGAGACCATCGCGCGTTCCACGGCCTCGCCGAGCATCAGATTGTACTTCTGCGTCAGTTCACAGGCCCAGAGCAGCCAGACCGGATCGTCGGACTCAAGCGAGTCGTTGGCAGGAACGATCTGGCGTTGTTTGCAGTCCAGCCCGATCCCTAATATCAAACGACTGTTCCCCACCCGGCGCATCACCTGATCCGCAACCCTGCGGACCACCGCCATCACCGGAAAAAGGTCCGCCATGAACTGTTCGACCGGCGGCACTCGATCCGTACCCAGCTCCTGAATCCGGTACCCCAGACGATTGGCGACATCCTCCTGCCGCGTGATCACGAGTTCATCGCGTTCCGCCCCGGTCACGGCGTGCAGAGCGCCGCGCACCTGAAACAACAGCTCTTTGGCCGCCTCCAACCGTTTCAGGTCGGAGGGTGAGACTTGCCCTTCCTCCGCCAGGACATCGAAACCACGCCGGCCCCGCACCCGCGCGGCGACCCACTGACCCCTTGCCTGCGCGATCCAGATCGCCGTCTGCAGGTCCCGCATTCCGCCCGGCCCCTCTTTCAACTGCGGCTCGACCACGCGGGGCGTCGTTCCCCAGCGGGCCAGGGCTTTCTCTCGCTCCTCGATCTTGGTAAAAATG
Source organism: Chthonomonadales bacterium (assembly GCA_038217285.1). GTDB lineage: Bacteria > Armatimonadota > Chthonomonadetes > Chthonomonadales > Chthonomonadaceae > JANXLO01. Next base: position 15,631 of record JBBQPO010000069.1, on the reverse strand, counting down.
AAATCCGTCGGATTGAAGCCTGACCAGAACGCGTCCTCGAACTGGATGAAGAGCCGACTGCTTCCGGTCAGGAGCCGGGCGTCCAGGAGTCCGCTGGCGGTCTGGTGGTCCAGAGAAGCGCAGTCTTCAAACAGCCGATAGGCGTATCCGACTTCGAGGCCGCACCGCGCGATACAGATATCCATCACCTGAGAAAACATCTCTCGGATCAGGCGGTCGGTCGTCGGATCCCCGTCACGCTGGGAGATGAACGTGATGTCGATGTCGGAGCAGGGCGAGAGCTCCCGCCGCCCATAGCCGCCTGTCGCCACAATGGCCAGAGGTACCGAAGCCGGTTGAACGCCCGCTCTTCCGCACGCCAACGTGAACAGCCGTACCAGCACCGCATCTATCAGATCCGTCAGGTGCAGTGCCAGCGGAAGTCCATTGAGTGCAGGCAGAGAGCCGGCGGTCGGAGCGGCGCGAAGCGGCTGCACCAACATGTCGCGTCTGCTGCGCAGATAGTCGGCCAGATCCTCCGGCCGCTCCATTAGGGCGAGCGGCGCGAAATGCGGATTCTTTTCTCGTTCCACCGGCAGTCCGCCGAGCGCGAAGCCAAGGTCATCGAAACCAGACATGGATTGTTCTGCCCTACTCTTCCACGACTTCGACGCGAATACCGATCGATCGAATGATCCCCGCCGCGCGTTCGCACTCTTCCTCGCCACCGTGGTGCACAACCGATTTGCCCAGGTTGTCGACCTCCCACGTCTCGATCTCCGCCTCCTCCTGCGTACATCCGGTCGCCTTCTGCAAGATGCCGGTGACCTCCTGCCAGGTGTTCTTGTCGTTATCGTACACGATCACGATGAACCCGCTTCCGTTGCCTGTGTTGCGGTCTTCGATCTCCTCGTTCAGGTCGGGACGGCTGACAGCCGGGCTCCCCGGCGCGGTTATCGGCATCCCCGCATCCATCCTTAAATTCGTTCGCACCAAGTATCGTCTCATCGTTCTCCCCCGGCGTCACAGCATATGAATATGCGAACCGTCGTGATCCTTTGTAATTTCGATGCGCTGTGCAAAGGCATCCTTCAGTTCATCCACGTGGGTTATGACAAGAATTTTCTCGAAATCGTCCTTGATACTATCGATCGCCTCGATCAGTTTTTCACGACCCTTGCCGTCCTGCGTTCCAAAGCCCTCGTCCAGGATAAGGGTCTGAAGACGCGCTCCCGCCCGGCGCGCCAGCAGACGTGAGAGCGCGATCCGCACGGCAAAATTAACGCGGAACGCCTCGCCTCCGCTGAACAGCTCGTAAGGGCGAATCCCGGCATCGTCCTGAATCCGGATGTCCAGGGTTTCGATCTCATTACTATTGGACCGCGCGGGTCGGGTCGTTTCGAACGAGATCTGCATGGCGTTGTCGGTGATTCTTGCCAGCAGTTCGTTCGCCTCGGCGGCCAGTTCCGGAATGGCGTTCTCGATGATGAACGTCTGTATCCCCTTCTTGCCGAAGGCCGCCGTCAACTGATGATAGAGCCACTGCTCCTGGTGAAGCGTTTTGCGTTGGGCCTCTTTCGCCTTCTTCTGCTGCTCCGCCTCATCACAACCACGGACATAGTTTGTGAACGTTCCGATCTGCACCTTGATGTCGTTCACCTGCTGCTGGCACGTCTGGCGCTCACTCTCCGCGATGGCAAATTCGCGATTGACCGCTTCGCCCTCGGCCAGCTTCGCCGTCAGCGCTTCTTGCTTTTGGCAGGCGGCTTCATAGCTCTGCCTCAACTCGATAAGAACTGCCTCCAGCCGCGCCTGCTCCGCGATCTCCTGATCCCAACTCGCCTCCGCTTCCTGCAACTGATGGTAACGTTTTTCGGCCCCCTCGAACCGCTTGATCGCGGCCCGGACATTCTCATACTCTGGGCGAATCAGTGCCAGTCCGTCCAGCTCCGACTTCAGGCGTTGGGCGTGAATGCGCTTTGGCATCGCAAAGGTCCCACGTTCCAACTGCGTCTGAGCCGTCTCCGCTTGCTTCTGGGCGCTCTCGGCATCGAGTCCCTGCTGCCGCAATCCGTCCCGCTGGCGCTGCTGCTCCTGCAGGCGGCTCTGCTTCGCGCTCAGATCGTTGCACTGCCGCTGGAGGGCCAGGACCGATTCGGTCGCCATATCCAGGGCCTGTTTGTGCGCACGGCCCTCGGCGGCAATCGCTTTCAACGCTGCCTTACGCTCGGCCTGCCGTTCGTTCTGCCGCGCCAAAACTTCCAGGCGCTTGTCGCCCTCCAGATCGCTTTCGCAGACCGGGCACCGCGCGATGGGCGCGGCCAAAATCTTCAGGAACTCCTCCTGATCGCTAATTTCAAGTTTCAGGCGTTCGTTCCGCACCCGCAGATCGTTAAAGGCCTCCAGGGCCGCCTGCTTCACCGCCTCGGCCTGAAGGAGCGCAACCCTGGTTTCGGGATCGCCTGCGAGCTCCTGCTCCAGGGCCGCGATCCGCCGGTCCAGCTCTGCGCACTCTTCGCTCCGCCGCCGAACCGTTTTCAACTCGGCCTGATAGGTCCGCAGCTCGCCTTCAAGGCGAACCCGCTCCATCTCGACAGCCGCGAAAGCGGTGTCGTACTCTGTCTTAATCCGACGAAACTCTTCGATCTGAGGTTCCAGAAGCTCCGCCCGTTGGCGCGCCTGTCGAAGTCCGTCGTAGTCCGCGATAATCGCGGCACGCTGTACGCGAACGGTTTCGAGCGCCTTGACGCGCGCCGACCTGTCGCTCAGTTCACGGCCCCGTTGTCCCATTTCACCGTGTATGCGCAGAGAGCCCGACCGCGCCTCCTCGATGGCAGCGGCGACCTGATCCATTTTTGCCAGACGCTCCTGCACGGTTTTGACCACAGCGGTCAACCCGGCGAGCCGGACCTCCGCCTCCCCCAGTTGGGCGGTAGCCTCCGCCGACTGCTCCTGGTAGCCGACACGTCGCGCCACCTGCGTCTCTAACAGTCGGATCTCACCGTCTAACTCATCGACCTGCTCCTTACGCTCCCGGTACTTCTCCTTGGCCATCGCTTCGAGGCGGTCGTAGCGGTCCAGGCCCAGGATCTCCCCGAGTATGCCTTTCCGTTTGGCAGGCGTCTGGCGCGTAAATTCGTCGGCCCGCCCCTGCTGCAGGTACGCAGAGTTGAGGAAGGTTTCGTACTCCATATTGAGGAGCTGCACGATCTGTCTGCCGGTCTCCGCCTGGCTGTTGCCGCCGATGGGGTTCCAGATCCCCTCGTCGTCGCGCTGTGCCAACTGCCAGTCGCTCGCAGCCGTCGCCTTGCCTTTACGCCTCTTCTTCACCACGCGATACCGCTGATCGTTCAGCTCAAACTCCAGCCGAACTTCGCACTCCTCCTCCCCGAGGCGAATCAGGTCGTCCTGCGACACACTCCCGACGGACGATACCCGTGTCTTGCCCCAGAGCACCCAGGTGAGGCCATCGAGCAGGGCCGATTTGCCGTTGCCGTTGTCGCCGGTCAGGCAGGCGACGCGCAGGTTCTCGAATGGCAGCGTTTCGCCCTGCGGGCCGTAGCTCATGAAGTTTTTCAGGGTGAGGGAGATAGGGATCATGGTTGTGACGACAGATCAGGCGTCCTGTTCTTGCACGGCTTGAAGCAGTGGATCCGCGAACTGGAGCAGGCGCTCCCGGTGCGGGATCAACTTCTCGCTCTGTTCTATATAGAGTTCCAGCGCTTCGCGAGGAGTGCGAGTCTCGTTGAACTGGCGGCTGCGCTCGGTGACATCTCGCTGCACTTTGCGCGCGATCGTGACGGTCATAAAGGCGTTTTGAAGGGCTTCGCGCAGCTCGCGTTCGCGCACGAGAGCCTGTCGCTCCTGCCCAATACTATAGGAGACCTTGACAATGGCGTTGCGCAACGAGTGCCGCCTGATCTCCGCGACGATGCGCTCGGTCGGCTCATCGCAGTCGGCATCGACCTGGATGTCGAGCATGGGACGGCTGGCGGTCACGGGAATAAACGCGTATTCCGCCCCACCTTTACGCAGATGCACCAGTACGAACCCCTTCTCTTCATCCTTCTCACCAAAGTCGATCCGGTCAGGACTGCCGCAGTAGACGACGTGCGGCTGCCCGTGTGGGTTCAAGTCCTGATGCTTGTGAATGTGTCCGAGGGCGACGTAGTCGAACGCAGGATCCGTTAGAGCGGCGAGCGGGACTTTGGGCTCAACATCGTTGAGATAGCCCTTCTGCCAACTCGAGAGCCGCGCACCGTTGACCCAGAAATGCCCGACTAAAATGGTGGGAATCGCGTCGTCGGCCTCGCGAATCTGATCGGCCATATCGCCGATAAAATCGACGTACTTCGCTTCCAGCAGCAGGCGCGTCTCGTCCAGGGTCTTGCCCTGGAAATCCTCGCGGGCCACGGAGATCCCCTTCATCAGATAAGGCATCGGCGCAATACGAACCGGCCCTGCCGCAGTCTGAATGAGCGTCAGCTCCGGTCGGTGGACGACGTGGACATTGGAGACGCCAAGTGTGCGGTAGATCTCGACGGCATTGGCGCGACCGCGCACGGAGGGCATATCATGGTTGCCTGCGAGCAGCACGACCGGGATTCCCCGGTCGGTCAGGTGTCGGATGCAGCCCGCGAATTCGCGCTGATCGGTCTGGCGCGGATCGCGAGTCTTGTAGGCATCCCCTGCGAAGACGGCAAGGTGGATATCGAGCTCCAGGGCCTTTTCAATCGCCTCCGTCAGCGACTGTTTGAAGTCCTGAAGGCGCGTGTTCATTCCGGTCGCCGGGTCCAGCCGCCCATACAACTCCACACCGAAGTGGGTATCGGCAAAATGCATCACCCGCACGTCCTGGGTCATTCGCTCCCCTTTTCACCGTCAAAACTCCCCTGCCATGCGTTCATTATAGCAGTTTGGGAGGCCAAAATCAAGCGCGTGTACTCTGTGAAATGTTTCTCAGATGGAACGTCTCCAATTGATTTTCGTAGGGGAGAGAGGTATACTAGACGCAACTACGGTTCGTATTACCCTTGAAGGAACCTCTTGCAGGGGAGATAGGAACACGATGGCTTACCGTGATTTTCAAGATTTTATCGCTCAACTCGAACAGGCCGGCGAACTGCGCCGAATCACCGCGCCAGTCGATCCTTATCTCGAAATAACGGAGATCGCGGACCGCGTGATGAAGATGCCGGACGGTGGTCCGGCTCTGCTGTTTGAAAACCCGCGTGGCAGTCGGATCCCGCTGATCATCAACGCCTTCGGATCGCGCCGCCGCATGAGTATGGCGCTGGGTGTGCAGGACTTCGAGGAGATCGCCTGCGAAATCGAGGCCCTGTTGAAGCCCGAAGTGCCCGGCGGAATGCTAAGGGCCGCTCGTGAATTTTTGCCCAAACTGGCTGTGCTCGCGAAAATGCCGCCGCGCCACGACAGCGGCAAGGGGCGTTGCCAGGAAGTCGTCCTGACCGGCGATGACATCGATCTCGGCCTATTCCCTATCCTGCACTGCTGGCCACAAGACGGTGGGCGTTATATCACGTTGCCATTGGTCTTCACGAACGATCCGAACACCGGCAAGCGCAACGTCGGAATGTACAGGGTACAGGTGTTTGATCGGCGCACGGTCGGTATGCACTGGCAGATGCACAAAGTCGGCGCAGAACATGCGCGCTTGCGGGCCGAAAAGGGCCAAAGTATCGAGGTCGCCATCGTGCTGGGCGGAGACCCGGCTCTGACATACGCCGCGACCGCACCGCTCCCGGCAGGTATCGACGAGATGCTGTTCGCGGGCTTTCTGCGCAAGAAACCCGTGCATCTGGTCAAGGCCAAAACGGTCGACCTCGAAGTCCCGGAAGACGCCGAGATCGTGATCGAAGGTAAGATAGACCTTACCGAGCGCCGAATGGAAGGCCCCTTTGGGGATCACACCGGCTACTATTCGCTGGCCGACATGTATCCTGTTGTACACATTACGGCGATCACCCATCGTCGCAGCCCTGTCTATCCCTGCACGATTGTCGGACAGCCTCCGATGGAAGACGGCTGGCTTGGTAAGGCGACCGAACGGTTGTTTCTGCCTCTGCTCCGGCTGACGCTGCCCGAAGTCGTGGATATGAATCTGCCGGTCGAAGGGATTTTTCACAACATCGCGCTCGTCTCCATCAAGAAGCGCTATCCGGGGCAGGCGTTCAAGGTGATGCATGCGCTCTGGGGCCTCGGGCAGGCGATGTTCACCAAAATGATTTTCGTATTTGATGCGGATGTGAACGTGCAAAACGTACAGGAGTGTCTATGGCGTTTGGGCAACAACATCGACCCGGAGCGCGACACCTGCATCGTGCGCGGTCCGATCGACGTCCTGGACCACTCCTCACGTTCGCTGGGATTCGGCTCGAAGATTGGCTTCGACTGTACCCGCAAACTGCCTGCTGAGGGCTTCGACCGCGAATGGCCCGATGTGATCGAGATGTCCGCCGACGTCAAGGCGCGTGTGGACCTGATCTGGAATGAGCTGGGAATTTAGGTAAAATTGGAAGAGACTGTTTTAGAACCGAATAACCCGGAACCGTTAAACGACGCACCTCTGTTCGTCGTGGAGATGCAATGGGGCCAGCAGCCCGTTCGCCTCACAGCCTCGCGCTGCCTCGTGCTGCCGACCGATGCGCCGGTAACTTCCGTGCATATCGTCGCGTTTCAGGCCGACCGCATTCTGGTGGTACGCGACCGCAAGGGCCAGTTCGGTTTTCCCGGCGGACGTCTTGAGATCGGCGAAACACTTGAGGAGGCCATGCACCGGGAAGTCTACGAAGAGGCGTGCGCCTATCTGGAGCCAGAATTCCAACTGTTCGCGGTCTTGAAGATAGAATGTACGGAGCGGCTGCCCAATCGCGAGTACCCGCATGCCTTCTCTTATATGGGCATGTATGTCGGTCGTCTGCGTGCCCTGGATCCGATACGCAGCGATCCGGCAGGGATCATCACCGCCCGCGACCTGTTCCGCCGCCTGGACTGCGAAAATCGACTGGATCAGCACGATCGCATCCTGCTGCGGGAAGCGATGGAGGTCTTGAAGACGATACCGAACGGCATGCGTCGCCTGCGCGCTTTTCTGGGGACTTGACCATGGCAAACAGCACTCCTGCGGCGGCTCCCCTCTCCTCCACCGGCAGACTGGTCGTCGCGATTACCGGCGCCAGCGGCGCGCCCTACGCCCTCCGCTTCCTCGAAGAGGCCGTACGCTACTATGCCGACATCTATGTCGCGCTCTCAGATCAGGCGCTGCAGGTCATCAGCCTGGAGACGGACCGCGTCGTCAACCCACGCAACCTGAGCGCGGAGACGCTGCTCGGTCATCCCTGCCCTGCCCTGCACTTCCTGGACAAAAAGGACTACTTCTCCCCGCCTGCGAGCGGATCGTTCCGGCATGACGGCATGGTGATCGTTCCCTGTTCGATGGGGACGGCAGGCCGGATCGCCAACGGTATCAGCGACGACCTCATCACGCGGGCCGCCGACGTCTGCCTCAAAGAGCGTCGCAAGCTGATCCTCGTTCCCCGCGAAACACCCTGGAATCTCATCCATCTGCGCAACATGACCCATCTTGCCGAGGCAGGGGCCATCATACTTCCGGCCGCGCCGGGCTTCTACCATAAACCCCAGACCATTGCAGATCTGGTCGATCACGTTGTCGGACGCATCTTGCAGCAGCTCGGCATCGAACAGACTCTCGTGCCCCAGTGGCAGTTTTCGGAGGAGTAAACGCCATGAACGCCTTCCTCTCACGTTCCCGTCTCCTGTTAGCGATGGTCAAGTTCGAGCACACGATTTTCGCGTTGCCCTTCGCGCTCATCAGCTTTCTGCTCGCCATCCGGCACACGGCACATGGCTTCGATGGCCTGACGCTGTTCTGGATTGTGGTGGCGATGGTCGGGGCGCGCAGCGCCGCGATGGCGTTCAATCGGCTGGTAGACGCGGATTTCGACCGGGACAATCCGCGCACAGCAAACCGGCACCTTCCGGCCGGCCTGCTTTCTCGCGCCCAGGTCGGGAGCTTTCTTATTGTCGCCGTGGTCCTCTTCGAGACTGCTGCCTGGCAGCTCAATCGACTCTGCCTGCTCCTATCTCCGGTAGCGCTCGGCGCCATTCTAGGCTACTCGTACACCAAGCGCTTCACGGCCCTCTGCCACCTCTTCCTCGGCTTCGCGATCGGCATCGCTCCGATTGGCGCGTGGATCGCGGTGACAGGCACGCTAAGTGTCGTGCCGATTTTGCTTGGCGCCGTAGTCATGCTCTGGATCGGTGGCTTCGACATCATCTATGCCTTGCAGGACTACGATTTCGACCGCAGCACCGCCCTGTTCTCCCTGCCGAAAGCCATCGGGAAGCCAAACGCCCTGAACGTTTCTCGCCTCCTACATGCGCTGGCGGTCGTGTTGCTGGCAGCCATCGGTAGGCTCGAGGGACTGCATGGGCTCTACTACGTGGGTGTCGCCGTGGTGGCCGGGCTGATTCTCTACGAACAGAGCCTGGTGAAGCCGGACGATCTGAGTCGCGTGGATATGGCGTTCTTCACCCTGAACGGTTGGGTCAGCGTCAGTCTCTTCGCTTTCGTCCTGCTCGACAGCCTGCTGTTGCACTGATGGGAATAGAAGAAGCGCCGAGAGGGAAACAAGGCATGAAACTGCGTATCGGCAGCGTCCCCTATCTGAACGCGAAGCCACTGGTCGACTGGTTCCACTCCGCAGAGTGCAATGTCGATGTCGAATTGACCTATGCGGTCCCGTCGCAGCTCGCGCAGATGCTGCGCCATGACGAACTGGACGTCGCCAACGTCTCGATCTTCGAAGCTTTTCAGAATCCAGGTCTGACTCTGGTGCCGGGAATCTCTATCTCAGCCTACGGTGCCGTGAAGAGTGTCCGTCTCTTCTCACAGGTTCCGCTCGCGGAGGTTCGGACCGTCGCGCTCGATACCTCCTCCCTCACTTCGGCGGCGCTCACAAAGATACTGCTGTCAGAACAGTTCCACGCGCAGCCTCAGTACGTTTCGCAGCCTCCCTATCTCGAAACCATGCTTCACACCTGTGACGCGGGGCTGATCATCGGCGACCTCAAACTGTTCGCCCTGCATGCCAACACCACGGTCTACGACCTCGGCCAGGGCTGGTTCGACCTGACAGGTCTGCCTTTCGTCTACGCCGGTTGGCTGGCGCGGACCGACCAGGCGACTCCGGAAATGACCGCGATTCTCACTCGCGCCAAAGCCTGGGGTCTTGAACGCCTGGAAATACTCGCCTCGACCTGGGCGGAACGCATGAACCTGCCCCTCGACCGCTCCCGCGACTATCTCCTCAACGTGATGAACTACGATCTCACCCCCGAACAACGCCACGGCATGGAGACGTTTCGGCAGAAGTGCCTCCAGCATGGCCTTTTGCCTCCGGCATAGAGTACAATGACCAGAATAAAGGTCATCTGAGATCAAACTCAGCAAAGACATACCTGTTAGACACGGAGGGTCATAACTATGAATAAACCGTCACAGACGAACGCATTTACACTCATCGAACTTCTGGTTGTCATTGCGATCATCGCCGTTATCGCTGCACTCTTGTTTCCGGTCTTCGCCCATGCACGTGAGAATGCAAGGAGAACAACCTGTATCTCCAATATAAAACAGACCGTTCACGCCAATTTGATGTATGCCCAGGATCACGATGAAACGCTGCCAAGCCTGACACGCGATTTCAGCGCGAACCCCGTTCGCTCTATCGATTTTCCTGCCTTGCTTCAGCCATACACTAAGGACGCTCAGATCTTTTACTGCCCAAACAACACACACACCGGATGTTTTCGCGCCGACAAAACGCTGCGGTGTCTGGGAGTGGGTTACAACTGGGGTCCGATTCAGAATCAGAATCACGGCGAAGGCGGGCTTCTGGAACCGGGAACCTCGGGTCTCATTTCAGTAAGTGCGGGTGTGACGCTCGCCTCCATAGTGGCGCCTGCCGATACATTCATGTTCGGGGATACACAAACGGATCCGTTCTACTCGATTTCGATAGACGGTTGGAAGGAAATCGGCGAGTTTACGAATTCGAATCTTATGCACGCAGGGATGTTCAACATCGGGTACTCGGATGGCCACGCAAAGAACATGAGCTGGCATGTCGGCACTACCAAGGTAATCAGTGGCAGTGTTCTCGTTGCACCTCGTAATACAGCGGACCAGGGAAAATGGTGTATAGATCCGACCGCAGTTATTGGCTCTCCCCTCGGCAATATGCCGTGTGGGAAAGTGGTGCCGATGATCGTTGCGAGCGGCGTCAAGTGGTCTGACGACTGACCCCTTCTTCGAAGGAATTATGGCCCTCGACCAGGCACATCAGCCCGTGTTGCGCAAGCCGGCGGAGATGCCGTTGATGGTCGCTGCGAGGGCATAGTCGAGGTGTTCGTCGGCGCTTCCCTCTCGCTTTCGGCGGAGCAGATCGACCTGAATGAGGCTCATCGGATCAACGTAGGGATTCCGGCGCCTTATGGAGTGCGCGAGAACGGTATTGTTTTCCAGCAGACAGCGCTGGCCTGTGACCCGCAGTACCGCCGCGTGAGTGCGATCAAACTCGACACACAACATGGTGAAGACACGCTCCCGCAGCGCTTCGTCCGTGACAAGATCGGCATACAGACGGGCGATGGTGAAGTCGGCTTTCGCCATGCCGGTCTCCACGTTGCGAATGAGATCCTCGAAGAGCGGGAACTTCATCATGGAGCGCAGCAGGGCCTCATTGTCGGGCGCGGCGTCCAGGAAGCGCTCCAGAGCGTAACCGACGCCAAACCAGGCTGGAACGACCTGCCGCGACTGCATCCAGCCGAACACCCAGGGAATAGCGCGGAGGTCTTCGAGACTCTTCCGGGCACTGCGTCGGGAGGGTCGGGAGCCTATACGGGCATGCGACAGTTCTTCCACCGGGGTCGCCTGCTCGAAATAGGGCAGAATATCGACGTTGTCGTAGATATTCTGCCGATAGTAGTCGAAAGCGTCCTGCGACAGGGTGTCGAGCGCGGTCTCCCACTCCGGCGCTATCGTCGCGCCCCAGCCCGCAGAGCGCGTCAGCGCCTCCAGAGAGGCCGCTACCATCAGTTCGAGGTTGCGCTCGGCCACAATCGGGTCGGCATACTTCCAGTTGAGAACCTCGCCCTGCTCCGTGATCTTGATCTCGCCAGTGAAGGCTCCAGGCGGCTGCGCCGCAATCGCCCGATGCGTCGGCCCTCCCCCACGCCCCACCGTGCCGCCCCGCCCGTGAAACAGTCGCAGCTTGATGCCGCACTCCACCGCCACCTGATGAAGCGCGCGGTGCGCCTTGAATATCTCCCACGTGCTGGTCAGCATACCGCCGTCTTTGTTGCTGTCGGAATAGCCCAGCATGACCTCCTGCACCCGTCCCCACGAGTCGAGACGAGACTGATAGTCCGGGTGCGTCCAGAGCGCCCGACATATCTCCGCCCCGTTGCGCAGATCCTCGATCGATTCGAAGAGTGGAACTGGCATCAGTCCCGGATCGGCGGCCTCCTCGCCGAAGGTCCGTGCTGCCACCGAAATCCCGTTGGCCTCCGCCAGCCAGGCGACGGAGAGAATATCCTTCAGGCCGGTCGTGCCACTGATGATATAGGTGCGAATCGATTCGGGCGGGAACGTCTTTTTCAACTCCGCAATCCCCCGCATGGTGTCGAGCAGGTTGCGCGTATCGGGCGAGGGCGTCGGCGGAAGTTGCGGGGCATCGGCCTGGAGCGGAGCCGCGGCCGACAACGCTTCCACCGCCTCCGCATGTACCTTCGCGTGCTGCCGCACGTCGAGCGTATGCAGGTGAAACCCGAACGTCTCTACCTGACGCAGCAGAGGGTCGAGGAACAGGACGACCATGCGATCGCCCCGGTGCTCCCTCAGGCTGTCGCGAACGAGCTTCAAGTCGGCCGCAAACGCTTCTGCGCCGGGATAGGCGTCGCCTGCACCGGGGGAGACGAGGGAACACCGCAAACGGTGCAGCACATAGGCCAGAAACCGACGATAGAGTTCGTCCACAGCCCGCGTCCGGAAGTCGCTGTCATCCAGACGAACGGTCTGGCCGTAGTGCTCAGTGGCCGCTTTCAAGCGGGACGAGATGGCAACCTGGCGTTCGGAAGTGCTCAAATTTTCGATCAGATGTTCTACTGAGGTGAGGTAGGCGTTGAGGATAACCTGACGCGCCAGCAGCAGGGCATGCCGCGTCATCTCCGGAGTGACGTACGGATTGCCGTCACGGTCACCACCGATCCAGGAGCCAAAACGCACGACAGCTGGGAGGTCGCAGGCGGCGATGTCCGTTCCGTATACAAGGCCGATGGCGGCAGCCATGGTCGTATAGAGACGGGGCAGCGTCTCGATAAGGACGTTCGAGTAGTAGTCAAGTCCCATTCGAATCTCGTCACGCACGGTGGGGGCGCGGCGGCGCACTTCGTCGGTCTGCCACAGCGCCATGATATTGGCCGCGATTCGGCTCTCCCGCTCGCTCGCTTCCGCACTGGTCAGGGGCAGCCAGTCGATCTGTTCGATCTCGTGGGCGATGTTGCGGCGTTTCGTCAGCACGGTGCGGCGAGCCACCTCGGTCGGATGCGCCGTAAATGTAGGAATTACCATCACCTTGCCCAGCCATCCCAGCGCCTCCTCGACGCCGACTCCATTGCGCTTCAACCTCTCCAAGGTGCCCTGAAAGGAGCCGGGGGAGGCTGGCTCCGAGAGCGCCCGAGAGGCCCGCAGCCTCCGCTTGCGATGATTGGCCTCGGCGAGATTGATGAGCTCGAAATAGGCGGCGAAGGCTTTGGTCACCCGGTACGACTGCTCCAGACTCAGCCCGGCGATGATCTGCTCGACGCGGGCCAGCGGTTCGGGGTTGGCGTCGTGCCGAGGCTCGGCTGTTCCGGGTCCTGCGCCGCTCTCTTCCCGATGTTGGATCGCCAACTGACGCAACTGTTCCACCGTATCGAACAGACCCTGATCCTGCTGTTCGATCATAATTTCGCCGAGCAGTCGTCCCAGCGAACGTATATCGCGCCGCAGCGGAATGTCCTTGACCTCCGGCTCCGTGCTGAGCAACTCCGTCAGTCGCGCATGTTGGTCTGTCGTCACCCATAGTGGTCTGCCCGTCGCCATTCCATCTCCCTACTTTCCGGTGTTAGCCTCGTATGGATGTAGGATACGCCGCTAGCCCTCGTAATCCCTGCCTAAACCAGCGTGACCGAAGTCAGTTCCACTCCAGCCATGCGGTGCAAAGCGCGGAATCCCGAATACGAAAACCACCGTTGCGGCGAAAAATAGGCTCAAAGGTATCGACATTCGCGCCTGCCTCATCTGCCTGAGAGCTTCAGCAGGTCTGCAGAGTTGGCTTTGATGGTAGCGCCTCCGCTTGCCAAGGGGAAAATATCGATTGTCCGGATACGTCTCATGTGGCCGTCGATGCACACGGCATTGTCCATGGGTTTTGGCCACTTACGTTCATGGCGCACGGGATAGGCGACTAAGACCGGATCACTGTTCGCATTCCAGTGTGTGTTCTGTGAATCGAAGACAAGCACGGTTTCACTGGGGTATCGATTTATCGGTGCACTGGAAAGGACCCGATTGAATCCGTAGCCAAAAGCCTGCGATCCCTGGCTCACGGCGGGGCAGTGAAATACGCTCAGTGGGCGGCGGTCGCTCTGGAGATGATCCTTCGTTCGATCCATCCAGACGGAAGCGATCGGCAGTTGCTGATCGTAGTCCTGCGCGTAAAGGGCCAGCCCTGAGTATATCCTGTGCAGATTCACTGCACACGCTTTTCCGACATAATATCCGCTCATCCGTGTGGCAGCATCGTACCAGTACCACACCACGACGAGAACGCAAGGCACCGTCACGATCCATTTCACTTTCGCTTTGCGTGACCACATAACTTCTTAACCTTCTCCCCCTGGCCACCCGCAAGGTTGCCTGGAAGTTAGCGAGTCAGATTAGAACATCTACGCCATTCGCGCTTCCGATGGTCAGATTGCCACGGAGATTATCGACCCGTAACGTTGCCGGGCGATGTAAACTCACCGGAAGAGGACAGGGTTGTGCGTACACGAGAGTAGCAGGTACACTCGGTGTTAGAAACATTGATCAGGAGTATGCCATGCCGCCCTCTTCTCACACCAATAGACTCGCTCAAGAGACCAGTCCGTACCTGCTCCAACATGCCCACAATCCGGTCGATTGGTACGCCTGGGGACCGGAGGCGTTCGCAGCGGCGGTGGCGCAGAACAAGCCGATTCTGCTTTCTGTAGGCTACTCGGCCTGCCACTGGTGCCACGTCATGGAGCGGGAGAGCTTCGAGAACGAGGCCATTGCGGGACAGATGAACCAGGATTTTATCAACGTCAAGGTAGACCGAGAAGAGCGTCCCGACGTGGATGCGATCTATATGGCCGCCGTGCAGATGCTGACCGGGCAGGGCGGCTGGCCAATGACGATGTTTCTGACGCCGCAGGGCAAACCGTTCTACGGCGGAACCTACTATCCGCCCACCGACCATTACGGTCGCCCCGGATTTCCCCGTGTGCTCACCGCCGTGGCGGAATCCTGGAGGGATCGCCCGCACGAGATCGAAACCATGGGCCGAGAGCTCCTGGCGCAACTCGACGAAACCAACGATCTCGCCCGCCATCTCTCCGACTCGCTGCTCACACCGACGGTCCTCGAGAACGCCTTCGCGTCCCTGTCTACGCGGTTTGACCGGCAGTACGGCGGCTTCGGCTCCAGCCCCAAGTTTCCACAACCCGCCAACCTGGACTTCCTCCTGCGCTTCCATGCGCACAGTCGGCGCGCAGAGCCCCTCGCCATGGTCGAGAAGACCCTCAACCAGATGGCGCTCGGCGGAATCTATGACCAACTCGGAGGCGGGTTTCATCGCTACAGCGTGGACCAGGTCTGGCTGGTCCCCCACTTCGAGAAGATGCTCTACGACAACGCCCAGTTGGCCCAGACCTATATCCGCTGCTATCAGGCGACCGGAAAGACCTTCTATCGTGGAGTCGCGGAGGAGATTCTAGAGTACGTCGTCCGAGAGATGACATCGCAGGAAGGCGGCTTCTTCTCGGCTCAGGACGCCGATAGCGAAGGCGAAGAGGGCCGGTTCTTTGTCTGGACAAGCGACGAAGTGCGTACAATCCTTGGCGAGCGTGACGCCGAAGTTTTCGGCACATTCTTTGACATCTCGTCCGGTGGGAACTGGGAAGGCTCGAATATTCTCCGTGTCGCGCGAGACGCCCCGCAGGTCGCGGCGCAGTTCCGCCTCACCATCGAGGAGACGGCTGCGATCCTGGACACCGGCCGCACACGCCTCTTCGCAGCGCGGGAGAAACGCATTAAGCCCCACCTCGACGACAAGGTTCTGACGGCCTGGAATGGCTTGATGCTGGCCGCTTTTGCCGAGGTCGCCGCCGTGCTGGACCATGCCGAGTTCCGACAGGTCGCAATCCGAAACGCCGAGTTCCTACAAGCGAACATGACCAGGCGCGATGAAAGCGGGCACCTCCGCCTCCTCCGTACCTATCGCAACGGTCAGGCCAAGCTCAACGGCTACCTCGAAGACTACTCCTT
>JBBQPO010000068.1:0-22925 GCA_038217285.1 Chthonomonadales bacterium | reverse complement strand
GTTCGAACGCCGTCAGCAGAGTAAATACGGCTTCTGGTCCTTGATCGTAGAGGTGTTGGAAAGCTTCGCGTGTTAGCATAGGTATCCTACGAGACGATAAGGCAAAAGATTCCCGGCGATTTCAGGCTGGACAGTAACGTTGGCGTCTTCCAAGTCGGAAGGCGACAACAAAGGCCAGGAGTGCCTGTACCGAGTTCCCCATTCTGCGGGAATCGGTACAGGCATTTCTTTGCCTTTGGGTAGGCGTTGGGAGCCCTCTTTGCAGAGCACAAGAAAGATTTTCCCATGGCAATCTATACTACTCCGGTTCGTTTCGGGCGCGGAAAGACGACAACAGTCTCGTGCCTGCCGGCGGGCCGTGCTCAACATCGCTTTACACGTCGGCGCGTTCTGGCGGCCTGCTCCCTGGCGGCGCTGACTGCGCTGGCGGGCGGACTGGTCTATGGCGTCTGGGTCGTCAAATCGATCTCCGACCATCTGCCAGCGGTCGCCAGCCTGAACGATGTGCGCCTGAAACCGGCAACGACGATCCTCTCCAGCGACGGCGTCACGCTGGCGACCGTGGAAATGCAGATGCGTCGTCCCGTGGCACTGGCAGACATCTCCTCGACGCTGCAAGAGGCGACCATCGCGACCGAAGACAGCCGCTTCTATACGCACCATGGTGTGGACCCACGCGGCATTTTGCGTGCACTGGTGTCGAATATGCGCGCTGGCAACACGAGCGGTCAGGGCGGCAGTACGCTCACGCAGCAACTGGCCCGCAATCTCTATCTGTCCAACGAGAAGACCTATCGCCGCAAGATCGCCGAGATCCTGATGGCGCGGCGCATCGAAGCGCAGTATGGCAAGGCGGAGATTCTGGAAGCCTACCTGAATACGGCCTACTACGGCAACGCCTGCTACGGTGTCGAGGCCGCCGCCAACACCTATTTCGGCAAGTCCGCGAAGAACCTGACGACGGGAGAGGCCACACTGCTGGCCGGACTGCCGCAGCGCCCCCTCGCATTCGCTCCCACCCAACATCTGGACGCCGCTCTGCGCCGCCGACGTGTGGTGCTGGCCCGGATGGTTGGGGCTGGCAAGATGACGCCACAACAGGTCGAGCAGGCCGAGGCGGGCCCGCTGCACATTCTCCGCCTGCACGATTCCCCGAAGGCCGACTGGAAGGCTCCCTACTTCGTGAGCGACGTCGTGCGTACCCTTCGCGAGAAGTACGGCCCGGAGTTTCTCTACAGCGGCGTGCGGATCGTGACCACCTTGAACTGGAAGATGCAGCAGAGCGCCGAGAGTTCCTTACGTCACGGGTTGCGGGGTGGAACGGGGCCGAACACGGGGGCGCTGGTCGCAATCGATCCTCGCACCGGTTTTGTCCGCGCTCTGGTGGGCGGAGCCAACTTTCGAACCGATCAGTTCGATGCCGTGACGCAGGGCATTCGGCAGCCGGGATCCGCGTTCAAACCGTTCGTCTACGCCTCGGCCTTCGATACCAACGCCTGTGACCTGAGCACGGAGATCGACGATCATCCGCTCTCCTACCATAACAGCGTCGGCAACTGGACCGTCCACAACTACGACGGCCGACATCATGGGACAATGACAGTGCTCGACGGATTGCGGCAGTCGATCAACACAGTCGCCGTGCAGGTCATGGAGAAAGTCGGTCCGGCGAATGTCGCGGACTACGCCGGACGCATGGGGATTACGACAAAACTGGACGCGGTTCTGCCGCTCGCGCTCGGCGCGTCCGGCGTTCGGCCACTCGATCTCTGCTCCGCATACTCGGCGTTCGCCAACAGCGGGGATCGTTACGAGCCAGCCTTCATGCAGAGCATCACCGATGCCGGTGGCCGTGAACTCTATCGGGACGATCCGACAACCCGCCTGCATCGCGCCGTGCTCAACGCGGGCGCCCTCGACCAGATCAATGTCGGGCTGAGGGAAGTCGTGGTTCACGGGACCGCCCCTGCTGCCGCCTCCATTCCCGACGCTCATGGCAAGACGGGGACCACCAGCAGCCATCGCGACGCCTGGTTCGTGGGCTATACCCGAGATCTTACCGTCGCAGTCTGGACCGCGCACGTTCACAAAGAGACGGTGCAGCAGCAGGGTCAGCGTACGGTACTGAACCGCTACCTTCCGATGGGAAGCGCGACCGGCGGCGACATCTGCGCGCCGATATGGCGCGATTTCATGGTGCGCGCCCTCCCCGAGCAGCATCGCGTAAACGCCGCCTTCGGCATTCCCGCTGGTAACATCAACGCGCCCGACACGCAGACGCTGCTGGCCGCCCTGCACCAGAGAGCGCAGGACGAGGTGGCTGCCCAGGCCTCTCAGCAGCCTGCGACCCCGCCGAAAATCGAAATTGCCGAGAATGGCAGTCTGCCCGAGCCGGTCACCGCCCCCTTACAGGACAGTGAGAGAGATACGACGGACGAAGTACGCGTGGAAAATCCGGAACAGAGCGGGGATCCGTCGGGACAGAATCCGGCTCCGTGACCTCACCCCTCCAACAGTCAGAGGAACCTGATCATTAGGTTTCTCTGACCGTCTGCCGACTGTTCCTGTTCAAGAGGGAAGTGGAGCACTGTTGGCTATGGGCACGCGACACAATCGAAGTCACTTTGCCTTGACGGACTGCCATGCCAGCAACAGTGTCGGGAAGGCGGCGGGAGCGCGAACGAGGAGCGGCTGGAAGGTCTGGGTCGTGAGAGCGACCTGCTGGCGATACTGAGCGATCTGCGCGGGGGTCTGATCCGCAGTCGGTGGCAGAGCGGCGAGGCGGGCGAGCGCCTGTGCGGCGGTGCCGGTCGGAGAGGGCGTTGCATCGTCTTCGCCGGAGCGGGATTGCGATATTGGTGCGCCTGTCGGCCCCTGGATGAGAAAGCCACCGGCGCCGTCTTTATCCCAGAAGCGACGCAGCATCTGCTCGGTCAAAGTCTGCGCCTGTTTCCGATAGCGCGCCTCGTGGGTCGCGGCGTAGAGATCGAGCAGGCCGCCCGTTGTGTAGGCGTAGTCGTCGAGGAAGCCGGGCACGGCGCCGGGCACGCCCTGTCGCGCGGCGCGCAGCAGAGTGCCATCGGGCCGGGTCAATGTTTTGGTCAGGAAGTCGGCGGCACGGGTGGCAGCGGCGCGGTAGCGCTCATCGTGCGTGACGGCGTAACCCTTCGCGAACGCCCCGATCATCAGTCCGTTCCAGCCTGTCACGATCTTGTCGTCAGTACTGGGCCGAATGCGCGAGCCGCGAGCCGTCAGGAGCTTGGCGCGCAGAGGTTCAAGAGCCGTTGTCTCCGCCGACGTCAGCGGGAGCGGCTGTGAGAGCACATTACGTCCCCCTTCGAAATTTCCCACGCTCGTCACGCCATACGCCTTCCCGAAGCGCTCCGCCTCGGCTTTACCCAGCGTGGTTTCGATCTGTTCTGCCGTCCAGACATAGAATTTCCCCTCTTCGCCCTCGCTGTCCGCATCGAGGGTGGCATAGAAGCCTCCTGTCTTCGGGTCCGTCATCTCGCGCAGCACGAAGTCGAGCGTGCCCTGCGCGACCTGCTTGTAGCGCTCCTCATGGGTCAGTTCATAGGCGTCGAGATAGACCTGCGCCAGTTGGGACTGGTCGTAGAGCATCTTCTCAAAATGCGGCACGAGCCACTTCGCATCGGTGCTGTAGCGGTGGAAGCCGCCGCCGAGCTGATCGTAGATTCCGCCGCGCGCCATCCCGTCGAGCGTACGCGTGAGCAGGGCAAGCACCTGCGGGTTCCGGTTGCGGCGAAACTGATCGAGCAGGAAACGCAGTCGTGGGGCATCGGGGAACTTGGGCTTCGTTCCGAAGCCGCCGTTCGTGGCGTCGAAATCTTTGAGATAAGAGGCGGTTGCTCTGGCGAGGCTGTCGGCGGGAATGGCGGCGGTGGTCTTGCGGGTCGTGGCCTCCATCGCCTGTTTCATCCCGAGCGAGACGTTATCGGCGGCGATGCGGACCTTCACCGGGTCCGTGCTCCAGAGGGCGGCGATCTTTTGCAGCAGTGGCTTGAAATCTTCCGGCGGGTAGTAGGTGCCGCCATAGAACGGTTTGAGGTCCGGCGTTAGCCAGACCGACATGGGCCAGCCGCCGGAGCCGGTCATCATCTGCAGGGCGGTCATATACTGGCTGTCGATGTCGGGGCGCTCTTCGCGATCCACCTTGATGCAGACGAAGTTCTGATTCAGGATCTTGGAGATCTCCTCGCTCTCGAAATCCTGACGCTCCATGACGTGGCACCAGTGGCAGGCCGAGTAGCCGACCGAGAGGAAAATCGGTCGGTTCTCCCGCTTCGCCAGTTCCAGCGCCTCCGTGCCCCACGGATACCAGTCCACCGGATTGTGCGCATGCTGCAGCAGATAGGGGCTGGTCGAACCTGCCAGATGGTTGGCAGGCTGTTTTGTCTCCGCCTGGGTTTGGAGCGACGCTGAATGACGCGCCTGCGCCCGTGCCGCGCTGTGCTGCCATTTCCAGCCGACCACCAGCAACGCCACGACGAGGCCGATGGCGATCAAGCCTTCGCGCAGTTGATGCAGACGGTTCGGCGGTTCGGGTCTCTCTTCAATAGCGGTGGGCATGGTGAATTCCTTCGTTGGAGCAGGCCGGATCGGGTATGCTTAGAGCATGGATCAAGAGCAAGTAGTGAAGCGCGACGGGGCGCAGGTGCGTTGGAACCTGGTCGCGCTGATGCTGGACGTAACGTTTTTCTCGCTCGGAATGGCGTTTACCGATCCAAGCGCGGTGCTCCCGCTGTTGTTGAAACGCCTGGGCGGCAGCAGTCTGCTTATCGGTGGCTTCGTAACACTGCGCTATCTGGCCTTCAACGGGCTGCAGATCGTTGTGGCGTGGGGAACGCATGGCCGCCCCCGTCAGAAGCCGTTTCTGGCCTTCATCGCCGCCGTAACCCGTCTGCCCTTACTGTTTCTTCCCTACTACGTCTACCATGCGACAGATTCTCCCACAGCCCAACGGAACGCGCTCCTCGCGCTCGTCTCTCTTCTCACCCTCTGGGCGCTCGGAGACGGTCTGGGCTATGTGCCCTGGATGGAGATCGTAGCGCGGGCCTTTTCCGACAAGGTGCGTGGACGCTTCTTCGCCACCACACAGCTCGTCTCCGGCCTGATCAGCATCCTGATCGCCGCCTTTCTGGTGCGCGGCGTGCTGGCCTCCCCGCACTTCCCCTACCCTCATAACTACGCTCTTTTACTGCTGGTCGCCGCGCTTATGTTTCAGGTGTCGCTGTTCGGGGTGCTGCTCATCCGCGAGCCGCCCTTCCCACCCTCGGCAATACAGGCGCACATTCCCCTGATCGCCTATTTTCGCCGTCTGCCGGGGCTGGTGCGCAACAATCCCACGTTCGCCCGTCTCGCCGGGATTCAACTGCTGATCGGGTTCGGCAGCGCCTCCGCGCCATTCTACGTACTGTACGCCCTGCACCGATTCCAACTCACCGACGCCTGGGGCGGCATCTATCAGACCGCGCAGGCCGTCGGCGTCGTGGCGCTGATGCCGCTCTGGACCTACCTCAGCGAACGCCGCAACCCCGCCACCGCCGTCCGCGCCCTCGCCCTGGGCTGCCTGCTCACCCCCATCCTCGCCATGACCCTCGGAACTCTCTCCCCCTGGCTGTTCGCCCTGGTCTTCCTCTTCATGGGTGGGACGCTCGGCTGGGGTATGTGGATCGTCCTGAACCACTATCTTCTCTCACACATCGCGGAGGACGAACGCCCGGTCTTCATCGCCCTCATCAACCTGCTGTTCGTGCCCTCGGCCTTCTACCCCGCGCTCGGCAGCCTCTTCCTACTCCACGACCACTTCGCCACTGTTCTCGGAATTCCCATTCTCTTTCTGCTGACGGCCCTGATCGTCTTTCTCGGCCTACTGCTCGCCCTCCGGCTGCCAGAGCCTTCGAACGCGTGAGCGCAGGAATCGACTTCTACTCAAATATCAATCGGTCCCTGGGCATAGATCACCCGGTCGCGCCTTCTACCTGCCCGCGGTAGTTGGGGGCGGAGAGGGCGGCGGCTTCGACGGCTTCGGGGAAGCTCGGGTAGGCGTGCATCGTGTCGGCGATGGCGGAAACCGGCAGGTGATGCTTCATGCAGATCGCCAGTTCGGCGATGATGCTGGAGGCGTCCGGACCGACGAGATGGGCGCCGAGGATCTGCCCATCCAGCTCGTCTACCACGAGTTTTACCAGGCCTTTGGCTTCGCCGTAGATGATGGCGCGGTCGAGATTTTCGAAGGAGAAGGAGTGCGTCACGACGTGGCGACCCTCCTCGCGGGCCTGTCGCTCGGTGATACCGATACTGGCGACTTCCGGGTCGATGTAGGTACACCGTGGGACGACACGATGGTCGAACGGCTCCGGGCGGTCGGTGAAGGCGTTGGTGGCGACCAGTTTGCCCTCGTAACTGGCGACATGGGTAAAGAGATAGCCGCCGCCGATATCGCCTGCCGCCCAGATATGCGGGACGTTCGTGCGGAGGTAGCGGTCGACATGAATACAGCGCTTTTCGTACTCGATCCCCGCCGCTTCGACGTTCAAGCCTTCGACGGCGGCATCGCGCCCGATGGCGACCAGCAGCTCGTCGCAGTCGATCGTTTCGATGCCGCCTTGATGGCGCACACGCAGGGTTTTCAGGCCGTTCTGATGGGAGACCTGCTCGACATAGCAGCCTGTCAAAATTCGAATGCCTTCGGAAACGAGGAATTCAGCGGCGAGCGCGGCGATATCTTCGTCTTCGCGGGGCAGGACTTGCGGATCCTTTGCCAGCACCGTGACCTGGGAGCCAAATCGCCGAAACACCTGCGCGAACTCCAGACCGATAGGGCCGGCCCCGAGGACCACCATGTGTTTGGGCAGGCGCGGCAGATCGACGGCTTCGCGGTTCGTAATATAGCCAGCGTCGGCAAGGCCCGGAATATTGGGGATCTTCGGCACAGTCCCGGTGGCAATGACGATCTGTTTGCCACGGATAACCTCGCTGCCGACCCGCACTTCGCGCGGCCCTTCGAAGCTGGCACGCTTTTTGTAGAAGACCGCTCCGAGTTTCGAGAGGCCCCCATCCTCCGGCCCCTCGCCCGCAACTTTGCGGAGGACGCTCTCTTTGTAGGCCATCGCACCCGCATAGTCCTCTTTTTTGATCTCGACATGGATGCCGAACTCCTGCGAGCGGCGCACCAGTTGCCAGACCTGCGCCGCGCGTACCATCGCCTTCGTGGGCACACAGCCTGCCCAAAAGCATTCGCCGCCCAACTCTCGCTCTTCCGCCAGCGCCACGGTGCGTCCGAGACGCGCCGCCGTGCGCGCCGCCTTGAGCCCGGCGGACCCGCCGCCGATCACGATCAGATCAAACTCCTGCACGTCTTCGCCTTCTTTCTTCCATGCCCTGTGTTCAGGGCGGTCAGCGGTCTTCCGACAGCTTCGCCGTCGCACCAAGATTTTGCGCCAGATCCGGCAGCAGCGTCTTGAACGCCCTGTCCCAATAGGGCCATGTGTGTTCGCCGGGCAGTTCACGGTAGGTATAGGGATAGCCGACAAAATTCAGATGATCGACGAAGCGGCGATTAGCAGTCAGCAGGCTGTCCTCCGTGCCGCAGTCGAGATGCAGACGCGGCCGTTCGATCGGCCATCGACAGAGGGCCTGTTCGACCAGCCAGGACGGATTTTCGCGCTGACGCAGGCCACGGTCGGCGGTAGGGTCACCGAAGACGGGATGGGCGGCGGTCTGCATCTTCTCGAAGGAGCCGCTGTGGCTTACCGCAACCGAAAACAGATGCGGGTGTTTGAGCGCGATCTTGACCGCACCGTAGCCTCCCATCGAGAGCCCGCCGATGCCCCAACCTCGTCCGGGCGGCACGAGGGGGAGCGTCGCCTGCAGGTGGCCGACAAAATCCTGAGTGATGTCGTCCTCCCGGCGCTCTCCCCCGTTGGCAGCGTTGGTATACCAGCCTGCGCCGCCGTCCGGGCAGGCCACAATCAGATCGTAAGTGGCGACATAGCGCGCAAGGCGGGTATAGGCGGTCCAGGCTTTATAGTCGCTGTTCAGCCCGTGGAGCATCACAAGTAGCGGATACGCCCGTTCCGGACTGTAGCCGTACGGCAACAGAAAGGCGTAGGGCTGCTCGCGGCCGAGCGCCTGCGAAAAATAGGCGCCGGTATGAACGGGCAACGGCACCGGACGGCCTGCCGTATCGACGGGGTAGTGCGTCATTTCCTCGACTCCTGCAAGAGTTGCAAACGGTCGCGCCCTGGGCTATAATAGGCGCGTGAAGACCGAACCGTTGCACAATCAGTCTACCTCACAAACTCCGCCGGACAGTGAGGTCACTCAGCGCCTGCCCGATCCCAGCCGAACTCAGCGTATCGTCTGGACGCCGCCAAACACACCCCTGCGCCTGAATGTTACGCCCGGCGGCGGGCCAAAACCGGACCCTCAGGGCCGTCGCGACGTCCTGCGTGGAGTGACAGCCGTTCTTCTTACCCTCTTCCTGCTTCGCAGTCTGCCCCTTCCCCGCGCCCGCGCCAAAACTCCCGTCGTCTCTCCTCCCCTCGCTTCCCCTCTCGTTCCGCAGGCGTCCCCAGCAGTGGTCTTTCACCCTTTGCCATCTCCTCTCTACCGGAGTCGGACCGGTTCGGACGCACCGGTGCGTGTCTTCCTCGTCCCGCCCTCGGTTCCGATGCCTGCGGACGAGTAGAGGCCCCTGAAGACCGCCGTAGTAAACGAGTTCAGTAAACGAGCGGCCTGATGCGGCAAAGTTCAGCGCGAAGTGGCTGCTCTCTGTGAGGGCTTGCGGGACACGATGGTTCGTTTTGGGAAGGGAGACAGGGGCCGTCCTCGTTAGGAAACAACTTCGATGTTTCTTAACGAGGACGCAGGGGCTGTAAGAGGTTCACTTCCGGACTTTCGCGGCTTGCCTACAGGCAAGCCGCAGGATATAGTACTCTTACGGTTCCTTGTGCTACGCGGTGAGGGATTCGCGGACGACTTCGGTGAGAGGCACCGGCTCCGGTTGGGCACGGTCCAGCAGGTCCCGCCCGGCGGCGGCGAAGTCGGCGACCGTCAGCATGCAGAGGCGATGCAGGATCGGTATTGCGCCGTGTTCGATGAAATGGTCGGGGATGCCAAACAGTTTTACCTTCACATCCGAGAGGCCATTCGCGGCCAGCAGCTCCAGTATGCCGGAGCCTAGCCCTCCGGTGATACAGCCCTCTTCCATCACGATCAGATGACGGGTGCGGCGAGCCACCTCCAGGATCGTGGCGGAGTCCAGCGGCTTGGCCCAGCGCAGATTGACGAACTCCACGCCGATTCCTTCGGCCTGCAGCATCTGCGCGGCCTCGAAGGCGGGCGCGACCATGTTGCCGTAGGCCAGCAGGCCGATGTCGTCGCCTTTGAGAATGGTTTCCGCTTTGCCGAACACGATTGGCGGGCTCGGCTGCCCCCAGTCCACACTCGGCGCATTGCCGCGCGGGTACCGGATCGCGATAGGACCGGCGTTCTCTCCGACCACATGCTCGTTCACCATATAGCGCAGCATCGCGACCAGCTCCTCGCCATCCTTCGGGGCCAGCATGGAGACATTGGGAATGGGGCGCAGCATGGCGATATCGAAGACGCCGTGATGCGTGGGGCCGTCATCACCGACCAGGCCAGCACGGTCAAGGCAGAACATCACGGGCAGATTCTGGATCGCCACATCGTGCAGGATCATGTCGTAGGCGCGCTGCAGGAAGGTGCTGTAGATGGCGGTGATCGGTTTCATGCCTTCGGCGGCCATGCCGGCCGCGAAACAGACGGCATGCTGTTCGGCGATGGCGGTATCGAAGTAGCGGTCGGGATAGACTTCCTTGAATTTGTTCAGGCCGGTCCCATCGGGCATCGCGGCGGTGATGGCGGCGATCTTGGGATCTTTGTCGGCCAGTTCGATGATCGTCTTGCTGAAGTAGCTCGTCCAAGTCTGGCCGCTCGATTTGCTGCCACTGGCCGTTCCGGTCGCCGTATCGGCGAACATCGGGGGGGTGACGGCGTGCCACTTGCGGGCGTCGCCCTCAGCCTGCTCGTAGCCTTTGCCCTTGACGGTGCGCAAGTGTACGAACACCGGGCCGTTGATCTGCTTGATCTGGGTAAAGAGATCGATCATCAGGTCGAGATCGTGGCCATCAACCGGACCGAAGTACTGGAAGCCCAGCTCTTCGAAGAGAATGCCGGACTGATCCGACGAGACGAGGTGGGTCAGGTTCTGGCGCAGCAGGGAGCCGGCCGCCTTGTTTACGATGCGGCCCGGTGTGCCCGGCACGCGCTTGAGCAGGGACTTCGCCGAAGCTTCCGCGTTCTGATAGAGCGAGGAGACGCGCAGCTTGGCTAGATAGGTCGCGAGCCCGCCGACGCTTTCGGCGATGCTCATCTCGTTGTCGTTGAGGACCACGACGAAGTTGCGTCCGCTGTGACCGGCGTTCTGGAGCCCTTCCAGCGCGAGGCCCGCCGTCATGGAGGCGTCTCCAATCACGGCCAGTACGCTCTCATCTTTGCGCCCGGCCATGTCTCGGGCGACCGCAAAGCCATAGGCGGCTGAGATACTGGTGCCAGCATGGCCGGCGCCGAAGAGGTCGTATTCGCTCTCCTCACGACGCAGGAAGCCGGACAGTCCCCCATACTGCCGCAGCGTGTTGAAGCGGTCGAGGCGGCCCGTCAGCATCTTGTGCGCATAGGCCTGATGGCCGGTGTCCCAGATGATCTTGTCTTTGGGGACATCGTAGACGGTGTGGAGCGCGAGGATCAGATCGACCGCGCCCAGATCGGACGCGAAATGCCCGCCTGTCTTGGAGAGGTTGTCAATAATCGCCTGGCGTAGTTCTCTGGCAACCTGTTTCAGTTGGTCTCTATTCAGACCTTTAAGATCGGCAGGGCGTTGAATACGCGACAAAAGCTCGTACATTCGATAAGGCCCCTTTGTGGACGCAGGGCGCGTCGGAAGCGCGGTGAAAGGCACCTGCGCGGATTTTCGATAGCGGATTGTACCTCCCGGAGAGTTACGCTGTCAATCGAAGCAGTGTTCCCAGCCGGAAATCCGCTCTTGACAGTGAGGGGGACTATAGAGTATGCTACACCGAAATTGATCGAACTTTCTCCCTGTTGCAGGTCGCACTGTACGCAGGGAGTTGCGCGGCCCGAACGGTCATGCAGCCCGGGTCTGCAAAACGAAACGCTACCACACCCCACACCACAAAATAAAGGAATTTCTAACGCTATGCAGGTTACCGCCGAGCAGACCGACCCCTGCACTGTCGTGCTGAGCATCGAAGTGGATGAACAGCAGGTCTCCCGTGCTTTCGACAGTGCCTATCGTGATTTTGGACGCCATGCCAACGTTCCTGGCTTTCGCCCAGGCAAGGCGCCCCGCGCGCTTGTAGAGCGCTTCGTGGACAACGAGCGCGTTCGCCGCCATGCCCTCGAAAAAATTGTGCGGGACACCTATACGAAGGCGATCAAGGAGGAGAGCCTGACTCCCTTCCGCGACCCCGAAATCGATGCCGCCGACCTCGAAGACAAGAAACCTTATACCTACAAGGCCAATGTGCCCCTGGAGCCCCAGGTCACGCTCGGTGACTACACCGGCCTGATCGTTGAGAAGCCTATTTTCACGGTGACGGACGAGATGATCACGCAGCGCATCGACGCTCTGCGCGAAGAGCGGGCCAAGCTCGAACGCGTGACGGATCGCGGCGTGGAGGCGGGCGATATGCTGATCGTCGAGAACCAGATCAAGGTCGAGGGAGTGGAGGAGGACGACACGCCCGTGCGTCGCCAACTGGTACAGATGGGCCAGAACGTCCCCGGCTACGACGAGGCAATCCTGGGCATGATGCCCGACGAAGAGCGCACGTTCGAACTGACCTATCCCGACGACTATGCCGAAGAGGACAAACGGGGCAAGAAGGCGAGCTTCGCGGTTACCCTGAAGAGCATCAGCGCGAAGCGAATGCCCGACCTGGACGATGACTTCGCCATGCAGGCGGCAGGCGCCGAGACCGTTGACGAGTTCAAAGAACTGGTCAAGACGCGCCTCGAAGCCGATGCCGTTCGGCTCTCCAATGAGATCGCCGAACAGCGGATCCTGGAAGCCATCCTGGAAAAATCGGAAGTCCATTTCCCCCAGGTGCTGGTGCGCGACGAGGTCCGGGACAAACTGAATCAGCTCTCTTATCAACTGCAGAACAACCGCATGGGATACGAGCAGTATCTGGCGCAGATCGGCATGACGATGGAGCAACATCAGGCCGAGCTTTATTCACAGTCCGATGCGCAGATCCGGACTCTCCTCGCCCTGCGGGACATCTCCATTCAGGAGGGTCTGCAGGCCAGCAATGAGGACGTGGATGCCGAGTTCGACCGCATGATGGGTGCCGGTGCCCTGACCGAAGAGCAGGACGCAGAGTATCGCCTGGATGCTCGCCGCCGCCTGCAGGTCGCCAATGCGCTGATTCAGACCCGCTTGCACGAGTTCCTGTTCGCCAACAACACTCTGAACGAAGTGGTTCAGGAAAAAGCCCCGGATCCCGACGAACTCGCGGCGGCCGGGGAAGAGACTGAAGAGAACGAATAGCCCGACGCCGATCCGTTGCGCGTCTGGCAGGAGATAAACACATGGAACGCCTGTTTCGTCCGCCTTCCAATGTCATTCCGATGGTTGTGGAGCAGAGTGCGCGAGGAGAACGTGCCTACGACATCTACTCGCGTCTGCTGAAAGATCGTATCATCTTTATCGGAGAGCAGGTGACGGATCATCTCGCGAACCTCGTCATCGCCGAGCTGCTGTTCCTGGAAAAGGAAGACCCGGACGCCGATATCGACATCTACATCAACAGTCCCGGCGGCAGCGTCTCCGCCGGACTGGCGATGTACGATGTTATGCAGATGGTCAAGTGCGACATCGCGACGATCTGCGTCGGCCTCGCCGCTTCAATGGGTGCGGTTCTGCTGGCGGGAGGCGCGGACGGCAAACGTTACGCCCTCCCGAAC
The DNA here is from genome assembly GCA_038217285.1 of Chthonomonadales bacterium. Taxonomy (GTDB): domain Bacteria; phylum Armatimonadota; class Chthonomonadetes; order Chthonomonadales; family Chthonomonadaceae; genus JANXLO01. The sequence goes on along the minus strand of JBBQPO010000068.1, from coordinate 9,887 downwards.
TCTCGTATTATGATCCATGCGGTCTCCGGCGGTTACGGAGGCACGGTGCAGGATGCGGAGATCCAGCTCAAAGAGATGGTGCGGATGCATGAAAAGCTGAATGAGATCATCGCGCACCATACCAAACAGCCCCACGACAAAGTGCGCCGCGATATGGATCGCGACTACTTCATGTCCGCGCAGGAGGCTCTGGAATACGGCCTCATCGATAAGATCGCCGAACGAGGCGAGCGCAAAAAATAGTCGAAGTCTCTGCCCGGCGTAAGGAGAGGCATTTTGTCAAGGGGATATGATCGAGTGGATAACCGCTGTGTTCTGTGCGGCAAGACGCGAGAGCAGGTCGAGAAGCTGATCGTCGGCAAGTACGGCGGCGTCTGTCTGGACTGCGTGGATCTGTGTACTGATCTGATCCGCTCGGAAGTCGGCGAAACCGAAAAACAGCGGATCCACCCCAACGGATCTGTCCCCAAGCCGCGCGAGATCCACCGTATCCTCAATCAGTATGTGATCGGGCAGGAGCGGGCCAAACGCGTTCTGTCGGTCGCGGTCTATAACCACTACAAACGCATCAATGCCCCTGTCGGCGACGTGGAGCTTCAGAAGAGCAACATTCTGCTGATAGGGCCGACGGGCTCCGGCAAGACCCTGCTCGCGCAGACACTCGCGCGTGTCCTCAATGTACCGTTCGCTATCGCCGACGCCACCTCCCTTACCGAAGCCGGTTATGTGGGGGAAGACGTGGAAAACATCCTCCTTAAACTGCTCCAGTCCGCCGACGCCACCTCCACGAATGCCGAACAGACCATCCGCAACGCCCAGCGCGGCATCATCTACATCGATGAGATCGACAAGATCACCCGTAAAAGCGAGAACCCTTCGATCACCCGCGACGTCAGCGGTGAAGGTGTCCAGCAGGCCCTGCTCAAGATCCTGGAAGGAACTGTCGCCAACATTCCTCCGCAAGGCGGGCGCAAGCACCCGCAGCAAGAGTATGTCCAGCTCGATACCAGCAACATTCTCTTTATCTGCGGCGGGGCTTTCGAGGGGCTGGCCGAGATGATCGAGCGGCGGCGCAACACGCGGACGATGGGACTGCGTGCCGATGTCGCCACACGGGACCAACGAGACGCCGAGAAGGGCAGTATTTTCCAGCATGTGCTGCCGGACGACCTGCTGAAGTTCGGCCTGATTCCGGAGTTCATCGGTCGTCTGCCGGTGGTCGCGACCCTGGACGCCCTGGACGAAGCCGCCCTGATGCAGATCCTTACCGAACCCAAGAACGCCCTGGTCAAACAGTATGCCAAATTTTTCGAGTATGATGGTGTGGAGTTGGTCTTCCGCGAGGAGGCGCTGCAACTGATTGCCCGCGAAGCGATGCAGCGTAAAATGGGCGCGCGCGCCCTGCGCACCATCATCGAAGAGGTGATGCTCGATATCATGTACGAACTTCCCTCGATGCGCGACGTAAAACGCTGCATCATCGAAGAGGAGACCGTACGCAACCGCCAGGAACCTGTCCTCATCACGGCCACGGAACTGCGCCAAGCCTCCTGACGCAACGCATACTAACCCTCCGGACCTACCCATTGGCCCCTTACCGAGATGGGAAGAAGGATGACTTAGCGAAAATAGCCTTGTTACGCTTAACCATATTGTCATCGGAAGACAACGTTTTACGACGCTCTTTTGTCTACAAAGTCGTTCTTCGATAGTTTCAAGGATTGTTGGCAACGCTCATTCTCAGACGTCATAATAAAGAGGCAACCGCGCTTCCTTGACATGGAAGAGGTCGCTGGTTCACAAGACATTGTGGATACATGGCGTACCCAATTGCGGGAATTCTTCGATCACGTTAAGGATATAGCAGAAGGCGACGGGTGGCATGGCTTCTACGAGAGCACAGACATCACCGAAGATCTGTTCGGTATTGGCGCGAGAATAGCTTACAAGGCACCTGTATTGATTCTGGGACGTCCTTTTGGCAAAGAGAACATCTCGCAGCAGACAACCTTTGAACCACGCCATCAAAATGCCCTCGGCTCCGCCGGACGTATCGACGTCTATTCGTATCCTGAGATGCGCGAAGCGATGTTGCTGCGTGTGCCGAATACGAACGGTGCGCAAGGGCTTACTCAGGAGGCCACCGAAAAACTCGTTGCAGAAACTCCGTGGACCGCGTTTTCTCAAGAGCGCATGCGGTTGAACGCAGATCTGTCGAACGACGAAGGCGTTCGCGCATCTCTTACAGAACTGGTGGCGATGCGATAAACATTGAACACAGGACATCACACGTATTCAAAACGTTCCGGGTCGCACTCACAAAATGCGACCAAGAAGGGAATCGCTATGGGATGACCTCAAAGTGGGTCTTGTCATTGATGCGGTAGGCATAGAAATGGCTGTCAAGAGTCAGAATACGGGTAATGTTCAAGACTTCTGCGGCAACGACGAGCGATGCGTCCGCAAAGTCCATCGGGGAATCGGCATATTTGTGCATTAGAGCGCAAACCCGTAAAGCATCTTCTTGCGTCGGCTCCAATAGCTTGATATAGCCGATTTCGATCTGTTGGCGCAGCTTTTCCTGTCCTTCCCATCCGATCCTAGCACCCAGCAGATACATGGCCTCGGTAACACACGGCCATGTCGTAATGATCTGGGTACGGACAGTTTTTAGGGTTTCAAAACAAAGACGGTTGTTTGCATCCGCCGTATTGATAGCGGCCACGATGACACTGGTATCGGAAAGTATCATGGCGTCGGGGTTCGGAGGTTTTTAGTTTCGCCAAACCCCTCCATGTACTCGGGGTTCGTCGAAAGGTCAGACGGGCCACCATGTACAAAGCCGATTTCTTGTAAGATGTCGGCGGCACTCTTGCCTCCATAGTCGCCTATGGCTTCATCGGCCTCCGGTTGCGGGTCAAAGATTCTCAGTTCGAGAACTGCGCCAGGGGGAATCTCATCTCTCTGGCTAAAAACCTCCTCGACGCTTCCTCGCAATGTTCTACTCGGTTGTACGTTTAGCATAGTTGGCCTCCTAAATGTGTTGTTGCCCCTATTGTATCATACCTGTCCCTATACTTCCTCTTCCGCTTCGCCAAAATCGAGACGCAGGGCTTCGATTGTCTTCTTTGACAGGTAGAGGTGTAATGAATCGTCGAGCAAGGGAGTAAATCGGATTGGAAACAGAGTAAGATGCTGTTCGGTCGTTTCTTGTTTGGGCACCCCTTCCCGTCTTGGGAAGGGGCCGGAGGTTAGGTTCAGTCGAAGAGGGAGGTGATGCTGAGGTCATTGTTGGCGCGGTGGATAGCTTCGCCGAAAAGCGAGGCGACCGACAGTACCTTGATTTTAGGGTGGCGCTTTTCGGGCGGCAATGGCACAGAATCGGTTACGACGATCTCGGCGATCTCGGGGCGGGAGCAGAGGCGCTCGACGGCGTTACCGGCGAAGACGCCGTGTGTCGCGGCGATATAGATCTCCGGTTTCGCGCCGTGTTCGAGGAGTGCATCGACGGCCTGGATGATGCTGCCACCGGTCGTAATCATATCTTCGACGATGACGGGAGTCTTGCCGCGCACATCTCCGGCCAGATGGGTGACCTCGGTGACGTTATGGGCGGGATGATGCTTGTACCCGACGGCCAGGGGAGCCTTGAGCACATGGACGACGCGCCGCACCTTCTTCACGCGCCCCTCGTCCGGGGAGACCACCACGACGTTCTCCAGCCCATTCTGCATCTTCTGCGCGAAGTATTCGGTGAAAAGGTTGACGGCGGTCAGATGATCCACGGGGATGTTGAAAAAGCCCTGAATGGCATCGGCATGCAGATCGAGGCACATGACGCGGTTGGCGCCGGCAGCCGTAATGATGTCTGCGATCAGTTTGGCGGTGATGGGCTCGCGGGGGCGGTCTTTCTTCTCCTGACGGGCGTAGCCGTAGTAAGGAATGACCGGAGTGATACGCCAGGCGGAGGCGCGGCTGAGGGCGTCAATGGCTTCTAGGAGGACGACCAGATTGGTATCGACCGGCGGACAGGTAGGCTGAACGATGTAGACATCGGCTCCGCGCACACTCTCGTCGAAGCGAACGTAGTTCTCGCCATCCGGAAACTGCGTGTAGTGCATCGCTCCCAGGTCGGTATGGAGCCAATCGGCGACAGATTGGGCCAGGACGGGGTTCCCTGGCCCGGCAAAAATTTTCAGTTCGTGCTGAGGCATGGTCTTATTATACCCGATACCGAGGCTTTTAACGGGGAGCGGCGTACCGCAAACGGGCGAGATGCGTTCTGCATCTCGCCCGTTTCAATTTTACTGCGGAGTTACCAGCGGTCGCCGCCGCCAAAACCGCCGCCACCGCCACCGCCACGATTGCCGCCGCCGCCGGAACGACCGCCGCCACCGCCCCCATAGCCGCCACCACCACCACCGCCGCCGGTACGGCCACCGCCACCACCACCGCCATAACCGCCGCCACCACCACCATAGCCCCCGCCACCGCCGCCGGTGCGCGGACGATCTTCACGAGGTTTGGCTTCGTTCACGGTCAGAGTTCGACCACCCATCTGGGTTCCATTGAGCGCGTTGATCGCTGCGTCCGCCTCTTCATCGTTGTCCATCTCGATAAACCCGAAGCCCTTGGCCTGTCCGGTATATCGATCAGTGATGATGGTGGCGTCCTTGACAGCGCCGATGGAAGAAAAGAGGTTTTCCAGGTCTTCCTCGGTAGCCGAGTAGGGCAGTCCGCCCACGTAGATACGCTTTGCCATGTGCCATGGCTCCTTTCCTGAGACGAACGCCCCAACGCGCAGTCGCCTGCCGACGCCGGGCAACCATGAACCCGCGAGGACGGAGGGCCTCGCTATCCCGATTCGCGCGGCGTTGAAGTGGAAGTCGGAGCCTGAACACCTGTAAACCTGGACAATTCTCAAGAGAGTTTCCGCGGTCGAATGCGCTCAAACGGATTCGCTCAACCCTTCTCATCGTGGAACCGATAGCGAAGTGTACCAAAGAATTACATTGATGTCAAGCGAAAATAAAATTTGATTTTACCGGATTTTGGCTCTCCTGCTCGCACGGTTGCCAAGGGGATAATTCGAACGGAAACGGGCCGCTAACGTGCGCTGTGATCGCATTGACACCGGGGTCCATTTGTGATAAAGTAGGAGACGGGCGAGGAGGTGGATGGGGCTGTCCACTGGCCTCCCAGCCCAACCTCAAGAGAAGAATTTGCGGACGTTCCGAGGCCGCCCTCGAACCCCCGGTTCGGTTCGGCCTCTCCCCTCCGCATCGAGGCGACGTGAAATGGAATCATCCGTGGTGTCCGATCCTTCCAGCGAAGAGCCGCGCGAGGCCGCACACGTGCGCGACCTGACTCCGATGCAGTGGAAGTCCGGCCTCGCGGCCTGGCTTGGGTGGCTCTTCGATGGACTGGACGGCTATCTCTATATCCTGGTTGCGACACCCTTCGTCGCGCAGTTACTCGGCATCACCGATCTCAAAAACAAGGCGAATCTTGAGAATGTCAGCCATCATGGGGCGTACATTCAAGCCGCTTTTCTGATAGGATGGGCGCTGGGCGGTGCGGTCTTCGGGCGCATTGGAGACAGGTTCGGGCGCAGTCGCACCATCAGCCTCACCATTTTGACATACGCCGCCTTCACGGGACTGTCCGCCTTCGCCACGAACTGGGAGACTCTGCTCGTGTTCCGGTTTCTGGCCGCGCTTGGGATCGGAGGCGAATGGGCGGCGGGTTCGTCGCTCATCGCAGAGACCTGGCCGCGCCGCTGGCGCCCCTGGGTGAGCGCCACCCTGCAGTCGGCTTACCAGATCGGTATCCTCCTGGCGGCGCTGACCACCTTCCTTATGGCGAGCCTGAATCCCCGCTGGGTTTTCCTGGTCGGGGCCGTCCCGGCCCTAATGACATTCTGGATACGACGCGCGATTCCGGAACCCGACGAATGGCATCGAGCCAAAAAGGTCGAGCGCGAACAGCCCAGGATCGCCGATCTGTTTCGTGGGCCGGTCCTCCACACCACCATCATGACCATTCTGGTCTGCTCTGCAGCTCTGACGACCGTCTGGGCGTTCCTCTACTGGAGTCCGCAGCAACTGCGGCGACTGCCGGATGTCTTGAGTATGACGAAAGAGGATCGTGAACACTATATCAGCCTCGTCACGGCGCTCGCGATGGTGGTGGCCATCGGCGGCAACTTCTTCGCGGCGATGATAGCGCGCCGCCTCGGCTATCGCGCCGCCACCTCTCTCATGTTCCTCGGTGGGTTGATCACACTCTACATGGCCTACAGCGTTCCGCACGACCATATCCGTATCATCCCCTGGGCCTGCGCAGCGCATTTCTTCGTACAAGGTGTCTTCGGCCTGTTCCCGCTCTATGTGCCGCCGCTGTTTCCAACCCTACTGCGCACAACAGGAGCAGGCTTCTGCTATAATGTAGGGAGGCTCGTCGCGGCTTTCGGCACGGTGTTTTTCGTTTTCGTCGCGCCCGTCAAAGATCCCGGCAGCGTTCTGGTACTGGTCGGCTATCTCTATATTCCGGCGATATTTATCGCACTGCTGATGCCGGAGCCGCAAAAAATCGCTCCCCTGACTCTGGAATCCACCTCCTGATCCCCCAAACGACAGGAGTTACGGTGGAATGCGGAGAACTTTTCCTATCCGGGTTCTCATCCCGATTTATCGACCTACACGGTGGGTTTATCTGTTCCCACGGAGAATTTCGCCCAATGGCACACGATCGTCTGACACTCTTTGCCCGCGCGATGTTCGCGCTGCTCCTGTTGTGCGGCGCCGGCACACGCAGCCGGGCCGACCTGGATTTCAACCTCGACGGTAAAGCCGACATAGCCTTTCAAAGCCAGACGAACGCCAGCCTGGTCTACTGGACCCTCAATGGTGCAAACTATACGGGCGGCGGCTCGCTGCCTACTCCCGTCTCCCCCGACTGGCGGCTGATCGACAGCGGCAAGATGACCGCCGACAACGTGCCGGCCCTGATCTATCAGAACCGAACGACCAATCAGATTCTGTACGCCTACCTGAGCGGCGCAGCGACGACCGGCGGTACGATCCTGGGAGCGGTCCCGGCGGCTGGCTATAACCTCGTCGGCGTCGGCGACGTCAACGGCGACGGCAAACCCGACCTTATCTTTCAGAATCAGACGTCCGGCCAGATCGTCTTCTGGTTTATGGACGGCACCTCTTTTCTGGGCGGCACTGCCCTCACGGCCATTCCCGGCGCGGACTATAAGGTGGTAGGCGTCGGCGATTTCAACGGCGACGGCAAGCCGGATCTTGTGCTCCAAAACCAGGCCAGCAATCAGATCGTCTTCTGGTTCCTGAACGGCACGTCTTTTGCGGGCGGAACGAGCCTGCCCTATATACCGGGAAGCGGATACTCCGTCGTTGGCCTGGGCGACGTCACCAACACGGGCAGGCCCAACCTGATCCTGCAACATCAGTCCAGCGGGCAACTGGTCTACTGGCTGCTCAACGGCACGACCTTCGCGGGCGGTGATCTGATGACCAGCCCGTTCTCAGGAGATTATAAAGCGACGGGCATTCGCAGCTACTATCCGCGCCCGGTGCCGGTGCGCCTCGAAACGCGGGACTTCGCGGCGCTCTACGGCAACGTGCGTTTGCGCGTTCGCAGCCTGCACGACGCGACAGCAACGGTTTCCGTGCGTGTCGGCAGCGTCGTCAGCCCTTCCGCTCGTATCGTTTATGCCGACACTGCAGCAACAGACACGGGCATCGGCGGCGCGGTCGATTTTCGCGTACCCTACAATCTGGCGGCTGGCATCCAGACCGTCGTCGTCACTGTGAACGGCAAGGACTCGCCAGGCCTGCCGGTGACGGTCACGAACACCAACTCTTTCGCGGTCTTCAGCGTACAGAACAACACCACCATGGTCGTGCGTCAGTTCGTCGCGGAACTGCGCAAAGATGCCGCTCCCAACACCGTGGGCAACTTTGTGAACCTGGCGACCGGCCAGCAGCCCTGGCAGGATCCCTGCAACGCCAACGCTGTCACCTCCACCCCTTTCTACACCGGCATTACGTTCCACCGGGTCATCAGCGGTTTCGTGGCGCAGGCCGGCGACCCGCAGACCCGCTGTCTGCCCCAGACCGATGGCCGCATCGGTTCGGGCGGCCCCGGTTACACGATCCCCTTCGAGAAAACGGGCCTGACCCACAACGACGGCGCACTGGGGATGGCGCGCAGCAGCGCTTTCGACAGCGCCAGTTCGCAGTTCTATATCTGCGACGGTCCCCAGCATTTCCTGGATCCGACCTTTAACGCGCAGAACCAGCCCACCGGCGGCTACGTCGTCTTCGGTTTTGTCGTGGAAAATCTGGCTTTCGCCAAAGCGATCACCAAGACCAACCTGAACGACCAGTTCAGCACGCCCATCGTCGGGGTCGTTCCCGATACCATCACCAATGTAACGATCACCGGCAAAATCGACATCCCGTAGAGCAGCGAAGGAAGCCTATGTTCGACAGTCAGGAACTGATACGTACACTGATCGCCCCGTTCGGACCTCCCGGTGAGGAAGGGGCGATCCGGAAAGTCGTGGCGGAGCACATGCGCGGCCTGGGATATACGCCGGAAACCGACGCGAAGGGCAATCTCTTCGTCACGGTCAATCCGGATAAGCCCGGGCCGACGGTCCTCGTCACCGCGCATCTGGACGAGATCGCCCTGATGATCACGCAGATCGAAGCGGACGGCAAGATTCGGGTGGCAGCTTACGGAGGCTCCTATCCGTGGAAGTGGGGCGAGGGGCCGATGACCATTCTGGCACGGCCCGAACCGATTCCCGCCATCCTATCGTTCGGCTGCATCCATACGAACAGCGAGAGCAGTGTCGTAGAGTTCGCGCGCCACAATCCCCTCTCTTTCGAGAAGAGCTATCTGTTTACCGGGCTCTCTGCTGCGAAGCTGGCGCAGGCGGGCGTTCGTCCGGGTCTGCGGGTCGTACTGGCGGAATCGCGGCGCGTGGTGACGACGTTCGGGGCGTTTGTCGGCTCCTACTTTCTGGACGACCGCGCCGACCTGGCGGTCATGCTGTTGGCGCTGGAAGCGCTGGCACTGCACGGCACGGAGGGCCTCGGTCCAGTCACCTTCGCGGCGACGACCTCGGAAGAGGTGGGGGCGGAGGGAGCCCAGTATCTGTTGCGCCAACGCCCCGCCGACATCTGCGTGGCGCTGGAGATCGGCCCAAAGACACCCGAGGCCGATTTCCCCATCGACTCCCAACCGACGATCTGGGTGCGCGACGCCTACGCAGCCATGGAGTCGGCGGACGCCGACCTGTTGGCGCAGTGCTGCCACGATCTGAACCAGCATCCCCACTGGCAGTATCTCTCGCGCGGCGGCAGCGACGCCTCGTGCGCCGCCGCCAACGGCTTTACCGCCCGCCCCGTCACCATCGGCCTGCCCGTCGAGAACTCCCACGGCTACGAGATCATGCACCGCGACGCCCCCCACGAACTCATGCGCCTGCTGCTCGCCTACCTTCATCGCTGCGCTGTCTGAAGGGGCGCTGCACGACTATCCGCTCACAATAGCCGCAACAAAACGAATTAGGAGGCCTCTATAGAGCAATACCTTCGCCAAAATCCGGGCTAGTACCGGAATGTGTCAAGGTCTCTGAGACAAAACTGTCAACTTTTTTTCACTACCCTACACATATTCCGGTAAACGTATGACGGGTAACCCGAAGCCCACCCAAATGTGTAAGCCTTCGGTCAGACAGTGTTCCAGCCAGATCAAACCGATCTGAAACAGGCTCAAATCGCAACGATTGCTGCGGTGGATGTCGGAAAGGCGACCCTTCTGCTTTACCCGAACCCCCAGACAAACCATCC